>CAJXPH010000009.1 GCA_913057765.1 uncultured Campylobacteraceae bacterium | reverse complement strand
CGAGATCCTCTCTGGTCTCGTGGGCTCGGAGATGTGTATAAGAGACAGATCATATCCATATTGATTTCTTACATCACTTGTTATATAAAAGAAAATTTCAGAGAAAATAGTATTTTGACATGACAAAAAGTTTAGATTTGAGATAGTTGTAACATAGCAGGTTCCCTTATCATAATAATCGAAGATTCTATCTTTTTCTGATACAGCCATATAAGTTTTATCTCCAACTTTTAGATTTCGATATTGAATTCTTTTACATTCTTGATTATATAATTTATAATTTATAATTTTTGATCTAATATCACCTCTAAAACTAGTACCGTTAGTGATTTTAGAATCGATAGATGAGTCCTGAAATACAGTATTATTAATTGTAAGTGTTTTCTTATTCTCATTAAATTTTGGTTCAATATTATAATTTGGTGTACATCCGCTGAATAAGAAGATTAGACTAATTAAAAAGAGTAAACTTAACTTTTTCATATTTTTCCTTTAATTAGTATTTTTCATATTTCTTTACAAAAGATGATATCTAGATAATGTCTCAGAATTGTCTCATTTATTAAATAAGTATATAATTAGGAGTTATTTGGAAATAAAGTTTTTGTTAAAATGGTTATAACCCACTACCCCACATATGAAGTTTTTTGGCTGTAATTAAATGATAGTCTTCAAATAAATCAATATTGTTAATTGCTACAAAAGAGGTTTTATCAAGGAGTGTTTTTATTTCTTCTAAATTATCGTTTGATTTTTTTTCTAAAATTACAATATTTGCTGAATTTTCCAATGCTTTATACATAACTTTTATTACTTTATCTCTGTTTGGACAGTGAAATAAAATATCTGAAAGAATAATGTATTCAAATTCTCTAGCTGTAGCTCTAAGTTTTGCAGAATTCTCATCAACAAATTTAATGTAGTTTATATTACCTTCTAAACTATTTGCTACTTCTTCAATAACAGGATTTAAAAATTCAATCCCGTTATTGATATGAAGTATTGCAATATTTTGAAAAGGCTGGAACAGACCTTTAAAAAGGTTTAATTCTTTTTCCAATTAGTTTCCTAATGAACCTAATTTTTCTTCAGATAAATATAACTCTTTATTTGACATTACACCGATTTCTTGGCTTAAAATATCTTTTGCAATATCTTTTGCTTCATCAAGTGAATGCATTTCACATGTTCCACATTGAAATATATTTAACTCTGGGATATCGTTTTGAGTTGGTACATTTAAAACATCTTCCATAGCTTTTTTCCAAGCAGTTCCAACTGTTTTTTCATCTGGATTTCCAAGTAAACTCATGTAGAAGCCAGTTCTACAACCCATTGGAGAAACATCAATTATCTCAACTGTATCAGAGTTTAAATGTTCTCTAATAAATCCTGCAAATAGATGTTCTAAAGTATGAATACCTCTTTCACTTAACATTTTTTCATTTGGTACACAAAATCTTAAATCAAATACTGTAATAATATCGCCTGATGGTGATTTCATTGTTTTAGCAACTCTAACAGCTGGTGCTGGCATAATTGTATGGTCAACTCTAAATGAATCTAATAATGGCATTTTATAATTCCTAATTTTTTATTTATAGAATTCTACCAATTTCTATTATATAGTTAGATTAATATTTTCTAATACTCTTGATATTCAAAGATATCTTTAAAAGTAGTATTTTTTTTGTCGTAAAACTCAATAGAACCATCTTCTAGATTATAATACCAGCCATGGATTTTCATTGTTCCATTTTCTATTTTTTTGTCTATATAAGGGTAGGTCAAAAGATTTTCTAATTGGCATACAATTGAATTCTTTTCAGTAGCTCTATAGAGTGCTTCTTTTGAAAAGTATGTCTCTTCTAAAGTAATTTTTTTAGCTTTCTCTCCTAGTTTCAACCATTTTCTTATATTTATAAAGTCATCATTTGTAGGAATTTCTTGATAAAGACTTTGACATGCCCCACAATGAGAATGTCCACATACAATTATATTTGAGATATTTAAAACTGAAACTGCATATTCAATTGCAGATGCAGTACCATGAAAATCTCCCGTTGCACTAAAGGGAGGTACGAAATTACCTATGTTTCTTAATACAAATAAATCACCTGGTTTACTTCCAACCATGAAATCTGGGGTAATTCTACTATCACAACAACTGATAAACAAAATACTTGGTTTTTGACCATTTTTAACTAGTTCGTCAAGTTCTTGTTTAAAGTCAGGGAAATGGTATTTTCTAAAGAGTTTATTCCCTCTTATTAGATTTTTAATTGGATTCATAAGTATATTTTAGAATTAAAAAATGTAATAAAAATCAAATCCATACTTTTCTATACTTTTATTGAGAATACGGCTCCTTCTTCTGAGTTTTTAACACTAATTGTTCCATTCATCTTTTCTTCTATTATAAGTTTTGTCATATAAAGTCCAATACCTGTACCATAGTCATATTTAGTAGTAAAATATGGGTCGAAAATCTTATTTATAATCTCTTTATCAACTCCTCCGGCATTATCTTCAATACAAAGTTGTATCTCTTCTATTTTATCTATATAGATTTGTATCTTAGGATTTAAGATTTTTCTATCAATTAAAATATCCCTTGCATTTGAAATAATATTTACAATTGCTTGTGCATATTCATTTTTATAACCATTGATTTTATAATTTAGTTCTATAGAAGTAGTAATTTCTATTTTGTGATAATTTAATGTGGGTTTTACTATATTTATAGCACTCATTACTGCTTCTAGTACTAAAAAATCTTCTTTCTTTGAATTTGGGCTAAAGAAGTTTCTAAAATCATCAATAGTTTTTGACATATATTCAAGTAAATCATTTGCTTCATTAACTCTACTTGAGAGATATTTTTTGTCTAATTCTTTATAATCATAGGCAGATTCTATATCAAGGAATAATCCGGAAACCTGTGATAATGGTTGTCTCCATTGGTGTGCAATATTTCCAATCATTTCTCCCATCGCAGCCATTTTAGACTTTTGAATAAGCATTTTTTCTTGTTTTAATTTTTCCTCTTTTAATAAGGTTCTTTCTGTAATATCACGCAAAGAAGCAAAAAGTAAATCTTGTTTTTCATATGAATAAATGATTACGTTTAGTTCAATAGTTCTTATCTCATTGTCTTTTGTAAATAACTTTAGGGTTCTAAATAAAGATTTTGATTCTAAAATCTCTTTTAAACTTAAGTCTTTAAATAATTTAAAAAAATCTTCATACAAGATCTCTTCTAGATGATATCCTATTGTTTTAAGTGCAGTTTTATTTAGACTTAAAATACGTGCTTTTTCTTCTTTGATCTCAGAGATAATAAATCCATCATTACTATAATTAAAGAGTAATGCATATTTTTCTTCATTTTGTTTTACTATTTTTCTGTATTCATTAAAAAGCCTCTCAATTTTTCTTGTAAATGCTAATGAAAAGATAAAAAATATTATGGTCATTATTAATATGATCATGGCTAGTTTAAGAATATTATCATATAGGTTATTTAAAGAGATTACTCTCTCTTTTTCAATGATACTATTGATATGTGATAGGTTTACTCCAATACCAATAAAGTAACGCAAGTGTTTAACAAACGTCCCATAGAGAAGTTTATTATCCCTTTCATAATAGATATAATCATTTCCATTGTAATTTGTAGCTATCAATAATTTTTTAATAGCTAATAACTCATTTTTATTGGGGATGATATGTTTTTGAGTAAGAAGTTCACTCTCTGTAATAATATTATTCAAGCTATTTAATCTATATATAACTATAAATTCTTCCTGATTATAATTTTGATTAAATATCTTTTTTATGACTCTTTTTTTTAATTTATTTTTTTCAACTTCTAAAAAACTCCCCGAACCCACTATTATCCCTAATTCTTCTAAGTGCCTTGAGTAAGTAATTTTTTTTGCAGTTTTATTGCTTTTTGGTTTATACCAAAAGTATTCAATAAAATTTTGTGTATTTATCTTTGAGTCAATCATTTTATTTATAAATTTAAATCCATTAATATCTTCAAAATCTAAAAATATTTCATTTTCATCTGTGCGATTTTCACTATTTAGTATTAACTTCCCTTGTGTATTTAAAATAAAATAGTTTATATCACTTTCTTTTTTTGATATTTGATTTATTGCAGTTTTTATAAAGTTTATTTGTTCTTTTTTTGATAAGTTTTTTGTTTTTTCATATAAAGAGCTTGCAAGATTAAAAGCAATAATAGATTGTTTTTCTATTCTTTCTTTCTTATTATTTAAAATAGATTCTTCTTCAAATTTAATATCACTTAGTAAATTTTCAACTGCAGTTCGGATATAGAACTTTTCTCTTTCAATAAGTGTGATTTTAAAACTTTTTATATGATTTGTAAAATTATTGTATTCTGTTTTTATAAGAGTTGCTCCAATAACTGTTGCTACAATAATAATGATGATAGTAGAACTTAATAAAGTGGTTTTTTTTACACCTTGTTCTATGTTTTTTTTATAATTAATCTTCAAGTTTTAATTTATACCCCATATTTGAAATATTCTTTATACAATTAAATGGAATCTTTTTTCGTAAGAATCCGATTGTTGTTCGTAAAGAATTTAGACTCATATATTCATCTTCCCAGACATACTGTTCAATTTCTTCGTAAGAAACTACTCTATCTTTGTTTAATACAAGTAATTTTAAAAACAGTAATTCTTTTTTATTTAATTCTAGAACTTTTTCATCTAAATAAAAAAGTGAAGTACTATTATCGAAATGAAAATTTGTACCTAATACTATTTTAACATCTTTTTCTTTTTCTAAATCCTCAACAGCTTTTGTGAGTGCAGGGATTAGATTTCTACTTGTAAGAGGTTTGATAATATATTTTTCTAATCTTAATTCAATAGCTTCCATTAAATAATCTTTATCACTAAAAGCAGTTGAAACTATGATTTTTGTTGTTTGATCAGTTTTCCTAATTTTTTTAGCGAGTGTGATTCCATCCATTTTTGGCATTTGGATATCAGTTAAAATAATATCAGGATGGTATTTTTTATATAAAACTAAGCCTTCTTCTCCATCTTTTGCTTCATAAAGTTCATTAAACATACGATTTAAAGAACGGGAAGTTACAGTTCTAACTCCTTCGTCATCTTCAATATATAAAATAGTATAGTTTTTAAACTTTTCCATAATGACCTCTTTATAAGGTAAGGGCCTTAAGCCTCTTTACCTTTTTTTATTTTAACAAAATATTCACTAATTAGTGGCATTAATAATAGTATAACTGTTAAGATTAAGATACTCAAAGTTATTGGTCTTTCCCAAAGAAATGCTAATGAACCATCACTAATAGTTAATGCTCGTCTTAAATTATCTTCCATCATTCCACCTAATATAAATCCTAAAATCATCGGAGCCATAGGGTAATCAATAATTCTTAAAAATAGTGCCACAACTGCAAATAGTGTCATCATATAAATATCAAAGTTGTTAAAGGTAACTAAATATACTCCAATTAGTGAGAAAAATATAATTAGTGGTAATAACAACTGTTTTGGTATTGTTAATAGTTTTGCAATATATGGAATCAATGGTAAATTTAACACAAGTAGTACTGCGTTACCAATATACATTGAAATAATTACAGACCAAAATAGAGCTGGATTATCTACATACATAGTTGGACCTGGTTGAATTCCGTATGAAATTAAAGCACCCAAAATAATTGCTGTTGTTCCAGAACCTGGAATTCCTAAAGTCAATAGAGGAACAAAAGAACCAGAACAAGCTGCATTATTTGCACTTTCAGGCGCTGCTAATCCCCTAATACTTCCTTTACCAAAGTTTAGCTTCTCTTTTACACTTGCTAAACTTCTTTCCATTCCATAAGCCAAAAATGAAGCAATTGTTGCTCCCGCACCTGGTAATACTCCAACAAAGAAACCTAAAACTGACGAACGTCCAACTGTTGGAGCCATCTCTTTTATTTCTGCTTTAGTAATTTTTAAAGAACCGATATCTTTTTTAAGTGCATCTAGCTCTTCTTTTGTTTGCTTTTCATTTACAAGTATATTCATCATCGCTTCAGATAAAGCAAATGCAGCCATGGCTAAAAGTAGGAAAGAAATCCCATCAATTAAATCTAATCTTCCAAATGTAAATCTAGCAATACCTGAATCAGAATCCGTTCCAACCGTCGCTAACATAAGACCAAAGACTGTCATAATTGCGGCTTTTAAAAATTTTCCTTTTCCAGCGAATGCTGCAACAGCAGTAAGACCTAGAACCATCAGTGCAAAATAATCAGAAGATTGAAAACTTAAAGATACATTTGCTAATGCAGGAGCTGCAAATAATAAAAATACTGCGGCAATAGTTCCCCCAGTAAAAGATGAATATGCAGCAATAGCTAATGCTTTTCCTGCTTGTCCATTTTTTGCCATTGGATATCCATCAAAAGAACTAGCAACTGTTCCTGCCACTCCTGGTGCATTGATTAAAATTGAAGATGTTGAACCTCCAAAAATAGCACCATAATAAACTCCAGCAATTAGAATAAGACCAGAAGAGGGTTCCATACCATAAGTGATTGGAATCATTAATGCAATTGCAGAAATAGGACCAAGTCCGGGAAGCATTCCAATAAATGTCCCAGCAAAGCACCCCACTGCGACCATTAAAATGTTATACATTGAAAAAGCAGTTATAACTCCTGCTAAAATACCATCCATCATGATTGCTCTCCTACAAAATATTCATATATCATTCCTGGATCGATATAAACACCTAATATATTATTTAGTAGTAAATAAAACCCAATTGATACCCCCGATGAAATTAATAATATTCTTTTTATATTTTTCTCTTTTAGTAATAAAAATCCAATAGTTAAGAAGATTATTGTAGAGATAATAAAACCTAAAGTTCTAATTGTAAAACCATAAAAAATCATTGCTAAAACGAAATAAATAGTTGTTTTAAAATCTAGCTTTCTTAAATATTCAAAAGTTAAGAAATCATCATCTTTTTTAACAAAAGAAAGAACTAAAATCAAAATTGAAATAATTATTCCTCCTAATCCAATATAAAAAGGAAAAGTAGAAGCTGTCATTACTTCAAAATGACTACCGGGCATTTTTTTAATACTAAAAACATTAAAAAAATAAAAGCTTGAAAAAGCTAAAAAAAATATTGAACCTATTGCATTCTTTGTCATAATATTATCCTTTAATAAGAAGAGGTTACCCTCTGCTTATCTTATAGAAATCCCATTTCTTTCATTAAAGAACCAATTACTGCTTCTTGATTTTCTAAAAATGATTTAAATTTAGTTGTTGGTTGATATAAATTTGCCCAACCATTTCTTTTTCTAACAACTTCCCATTCAGGAGTATCGTACATTTTTCCAATTACATCAGCAAAAGCTTGTGTTTTTTCTTTTGATAAATTAGGTGCTCCAAAAAATCCTCTCCAGTTTGCAAAGAATGCATCAGCACCCATGCTTTTAAAACTAGGGATTCCTTCAATACTTTCATTTGCAGTCACCCCAATAATTCTAAGTTGACCTTTCATATGTTTTTCTAATACTTCACCAAGACCAGTTGACAGAACATCTACTTCCCCAGTTAATAACCCCGCTAATGCTTTCCCTCCTGCATCATATGGCACATATCTTACACTTGTTGGATTTCCTCCTGCAGCTTTAAAGATTTGTGCTGCAACTAAGTGATCCATTGAACCTCTTGAACTACCACCTGCAATTTTTACTTTTCTTGGATTTTTTTCAAATGCAGTTTTTACATCAGCCCAGTTTTTAAATTTTGAGTCAGTTTTTACAACTAATACACCATAATCAGCAACAACTGAAGAAACTAATGTTAAATCTCTAAATGATTGTGGAAATACACCTTGAAGTGATCTGATTACGATTGGAGTTGAGTTGACCATTAAAGTATTTTTTTGTTTTTTAGCAGTTTCAATGATATAAGCAATAGCTTTACCACCACCTCCACCAGACATATTCTCAAAAGAAGTCTCTTTTACAAGGTTTGATTTTTTAAGTGCTTCACCCACACCTCTGGCAGTTCCATCCCAACCACCACCTGCTCCACCAGGAATTAGAAAGTGAACCTTATCAACAGTTGATGCTACTGAAGATGTAGCTAACCCTGCAACTAAACATCCTGCTAAGGCAAGATTTCTATAAACTTTTGTCATTGAATTTTTCATAATTGTCCCTTTTTTTAATTATAAAAGCAGTTTAAAGGAAAAAAATGTAAGAAAAATAAAAAATATTTAGATATTGGAAATTTGGTCTAAATAAATCAACTTAAATATGTAAATTGTTTATTATAGACCATAGGTAACTAGAAGTTCAGAATCTTTTACTTTGATATTTTTTACAAAACTACCTTGAAAAGAATCTTTAGGAATTTTATAGATAGGGTATTTTTTAAAAAGCTGATTTACCATTGGTTCTAAAGATTTTAAAAAAGTTTTTGTAAATTCATCTCCCAGTCTAAGTTCTGCAAATTTAAAATTATCAATTTTTACATTTTGAAGATAGATAGAAGATTCTTTTTTATTAAAAAGTGGTTCTCCTGAGATTGTGAAATTGCCATATTGAGTTTCTGTAAACATCGTAGCAAAATCTAGATTTATTCCTGCATTAATCCTTTTTGAGTCTTTTGGAATATTAATCTCTGGATTATCAATTTTGATACTTCCAAAAATAAAATCTTTATTTATAGGAAAAGAATCATCAAATGATTGGCTTAATTCACTGGGACTTATACTTAGAGTTAATCCTTCTTTATCTATTTGATGAACACATCCTGATAAGAAAAATAGTAAAAAAATTGAAGAAAATATATATTGTAGTTTTTTATAAAAATTCATTTTATACCTTAATAATAAAGTAGGGCATTTTATCTATATATACATTAGACGTCAATTTGTAGAAATTGGCATATATTTTATAAAATTACCTATTCTAAAAATTTGAATAATGTTTTATAATACAATCAATAAAAAATTAAAAGGAAAATTTATGAGTTTAACATATGATTTTTATAACCCAACAACTATTCACTTTGGAAAAGGACAAGTTTCTTCAGTTGTAAAGCATTTATCAAAAGATAATAAAATATTACTTGTTTATGGTGGAGGTTCTATTAAGAAAAATGGTGTATATGATGAAATATCAAAAGTACTAGAAGGTTTTGATTGGATTGAGTTTAGTGGAGTAGAAGCAAACCCAACTTATGAAACTATGAATAAAGCTGTAGAAATTGTAAAGAGTGAAAATGTAGATTTCATCTTAGCCGTTGGTGGAGGTTCTGTTATTGATGGATGTAAATATCTTGCTGCAGCTTCTTTATATGATGGAGATGGATGGGATTTCTTAGCTGGAAAAGCAGAAGTAGAAAAAGCATTACCTCTAGGTGTAGTTTTAACACTACCTGCAACAGGAAGTGAATCAAATATGGCAGCAGTCCTTTCAAAGAAAGAGACAGATGAAAAAAGATTTTTTCATTCACCTTTTGTATTTCCAAAGTTTGCAGTGCTTGATTCAAGTTATATGAATACATTAAGTGATAGACAATTAGCAAATGGTTTAGTTGATGCTTTTGTTCATGTCTGTGAACAATACTTAACAACTACTAATACATCTTTAGTTCATGATGGGTATAGTGAGACACTATTAAAAGGTTTAGTAAAACTCTCTTGTGATTGGGAAAATAGAAGTGATGCTTTATGGCAAGAAAATTTAATGCTTCTAGCAAATCAAGCTTTAAATGGATTTATTGGTTCAGGTGTTGCACAAGATTGGGCTACTCATTTTATAGGACATGAATTAACAGCCTTCTATGGACTTGACCATGCACAAAGTTTAGCCGTAGTTCAACCACAACTTTTAAGAGTTTTAAGTGAAGATAAAGAAGAAAAAATTCTTCAACTAGGGACAAATGTATTTGGAAAAAAAGGAAGTGTAGAAGAGATAATTGTAGAACTTGAAAAACTATATTCAAGTGTAGGTGTATCTACAAATCTAAATGATTATAATATAGACGATAAAGTTATTGAAAATATTATTCCTGCTTTAGAAGCTCATGGTATGATTGCTATGGGTGAGAATGAAAATATTACTTTAGATGTAAGTGAAAAAATTCTAAAAATGACAATGAAATAATTAGACGATTAAATATTCTTCAAAAGAAGGTTTTGCTTCTTTTGGAGGATAGCCAAAGAAACTTTTAAAATCTCTACTAAATTGTGAACTACTTTCATATCCTATCGCAAATGCCGTATCATTTACTTGGAAACTTTGCTGTGCTAATAATTTATGTGCTTTATTTAAACGTATTTTTTTAATATATTGAAGAGGTGTAAGCGTAGTAATTTTTTTAAAGTGAGTATGGAATGATGAGGTACTCATATCTTCTTCTCTAGCTAGAGTAGGTATATCTAAGTGTTCATTATAATTTTCATGCATAGTTCTAAGACTTCTTGCAATTTTTGCTTCAATTTTTGTATCTAAAAACATCTTGTGTAGAAATGAAGAGTTTTCCCCTGAAGCAATTCTATAGAAAAGTTCTTTTAGTAATGAGTCACCTAAAATTCTTGATTCTTCTTTTGAAGAAAGTGTTTGTAAAACTCTTAATATAGTATCTTCAATTTGAGGTGTTACATTATCTGAAAATATTCCTAGTTGACTTGTTTTTGATTTAGAATTTAGGGCATTTTTATTTGCTATTAAATCAATAATTTCATACATAATTTTTTTATCAATAGTAATGAGTAGACAAATAAATGGCTCATCATTAGAAGCAATGGTTTCACACTCAAAAGGAATAGTAGTAGGAACAACTAAATAGTTTTGAAAATTGTAATTAAAGATATTCTCCCCTAAGTAACCTATCTTTTCTCCTTGTAAAACTATAATTAGGCAAAGGTCATAAATGAGTGGAGCTCGTGGAACTGCTTTTGTAGTTTTGTATATAGCAATATCTTTTATAAAAGTTTGATGTAAACCGTCTTTGTTAATAAGTGTATTTGTAAGTTTGATTATTTCATTGTTCATAATATTTTCCTATTTTATAGAAGTATTATATCTTTTTTGAAAAATAAATGTATGAATGCTTTTATAAAGTATATAGAAAATTCTCTAAAGTTTTAAAAAGACTTGACAAAAGTTTGATATCAAACTATAATTTGGGAATAAGTTTGATATCAAACTAAATTTAGACAAAGGAAAAATTATGAATCAAAGATTTATAACAAAAATATTGTTGCTAGCATCTCTATTTACTGGATATGTAATGGCAGGTAATTTATCACAGGAGAAAAAAATGGATACACAAAAACAACAAGTAGTAGAATTGTTAGATTCAATTGAAAATGGAAATTCTGCACCAATAGGATATATTAACCCAAATAAATATATTCAGCATAATTTAGCAGTAAAAGATGGATTGGCTGGATTTGGAGAAATTATGAGTTTATTGCCAAAAGGAAGTGCAAAAGTAAAAGTGATTAGAGTATTTAAAGATGGAGAATTTGTATTCACACATACAAAATATAACTTCTTTGGTCCAAAAGCTGGATTTGATATTTTTAGATTTGAAGATGGCAAAATTGTAGAACATTGGGATAACCTTCAGACTATTGAAGAAAAAACTGCAAGTGGGAGAACTCAATTTGATGGAGCAGTTGAACTTCAAGACCTTGCTAAGACGCAAGAGAATAAAACTTTAATTAAGAATTTTATCAGTGATGTATTATTTGGTAAAGCACCAGAAAAAATCACTCAATATATTTCAACAACAGAATATCTTCAACACAATCCAAATGTAAAAGATGGATTAGATGGACTAGGTGAAGCTTTGAAGTCTTTAGCAGAAGCAGGAATGCCAATGGTATATGAAAAAAATCATAAAATTTTAGGTGAAGGTAACTTTATTCTTTCTACTAGTGAAGGTAAGTTTATGAATAAACATGTAGCTTTTTATGATTTATTTAGAATAGAAAATGGAAAGATTGTTGAGCATTGGGATACAATCGAAGAAATTCCACCAGAAGATAAATGGCAAAACAATAATGGAAAGTTTTAATAGTATTGAGGGAAACCTCAGTACTTTTGAATATAGATTTAACTCAAAATCAAATATAATAAATCATGCCAAATATTAATGCAATAATTTCAACTATTTCAAAAATACATAGTGGTGCTAATAAGATGATTGTTTCTGAGTTAAAAAATCATGACTTAGAAGGTCTAGCTCCTTCTCATGGAGATATTTTAATTCTTCTTTATGAAAAAGAAGAAGGTATCGCAATGAATCAGATATCTTTAAAAATTGGAAAAGATAAATCAACAGTAACAGCACTTATCAATAAGCTTGAAAGATTAGAACTTTTAGAAAAGTTTAAAAATGAAAAAGATAGTCGTAGTACATTAGTAAGACTTACTAAAAAGGGTTTAGATACAAAACCAATAGTAATGGACAAGATTTCAAAAAAATTGCTTCAGAGAGCTTATAGTAACTTTTCAGAAAAAGAGAAAAAAGAACTTTGTATGTTACTTGAGAAGATGAAAGAGAATTTCTAAATTTTATCAAGTAAAGAGTTTATAATTTTTGTAGTAAAGTGTTTTTGTAAATAAGTAAAACCAACAATAAAAATAATACCAATCCCTAATGTGAATAAAATACTTAAGATAATTAATGTAAGTAGGATAAGTACATAAAACTGTTGAAGTTCACCATCAATTGATAAACTAAAACTATTTTTTGTTTTTTCTAGATTTATTGATAAATTGTATTTTAGAATAGAGCTTTTAAAACTATTTAAAAGAAGTGTATTATTTTTTATTTGAGATGTTTCTTCTGAAAAAACTTTTATCTTTTTTTCAATAGTAGCTAAAATTTCTTCTTTACTTTTTTGTGAAGATATTTGTTTTCTTATTCCTACGTCAAACAATCCCATAGATATCCTTTTAATATTTGATTTAGTATATCAAGATTATTTTTTATATTGTGGATTTTAGTGGATGGAAAATATACAGTTGTATATAGTATTTTTTCAAGGCATAAAAAAAGGGGGATGAAATTTTCATCCCCCTTTTTATTTGGCTAACACATTTTAATTAAGCGTTAGGCCCTTCTAATTCATCAGAATAGTCAGCTGCTGCCATTCTAACTAATTGTCTATATCTATATTGTGCATCAGTCTTATTTTGTGCAAATAATCTATCTGCTTCTTCTGGATTGGCCTTTTTAAGGTTGATATATCTATTTTCTTGCATTAAGAAATGTTCATATTTCGTCCAATCAGGTTTTTTACCAGAAATTTTAATTGGGTTTTTACCAGCATCTGCAAGTCTTGGATCAAATGTATAAATTGGCCAGTAACCACAATCAGTAGCTAATTGTCCTTGGTCAACTGATTTCATTAATCCACCTTTGATACCATGTGCAATACAAGGAGAGTAACCAATAACTAATGAAGGACCAGGATATGCTTCAGCATCTTTAATCGCTTTCATTGTCTGCTTTTGACTAGCTCTTGAGTTGATTTGTGCAACATAAATGTTACCGTAAGTCATAGTGATATAACCTAAATCTTTCTTAGCTGATTGTTTACCATCATTTGTAAACTCTGCAATTGAACCAGCACGTGCTGCTTTAGATGATTGTCCCCCAGTATTTGAGTAAACTTCTGTATCCATTACAAGTACGTTTACATTTTCACCTGTTGATAATACATGGTCAAGTCCACCGTAACCGATGTCGTAAGCCCAACCATCACCACCGAAGATCCATTGAGATTTTCTAACGATGTATTTTTTAAGAGAAATTAAATCTTTTACACCTGGCTCATCAGCATGTGCTTCAAGTGCAGGTACAAGTAAGTCTCTTAATCTTTGAGTTTTAGGACCATCATTTCTATCTTCAATCCACTCTTTAAATAATGAAACTAATGGATTAGAAACGCTATCCATATTTTTTTCCATGATTGTCTGAATTCTATTTCTAATAGTTTCGTTTGCGTGATGCATACCAAAACCAAACTCAGCAGTATCTTCAAATAGTGAGTTAGCCCATGCTGGACCTTCACCCTTGTCATTTTTAGTATATGGAGTTGATGGTGCAGAAGCAGCATAGATTGAAGAACAACCAGTTGCATTTGCGATCATAGCTCTATCACCGAATAATTGAGTGATTAATGTGATATATGGAGTTTCTCCACAACCTGGACAAGCTGAATGGAATTCAAATAAAGGTTTCGCGAATTGAGAACCTTTTAATGTATCTTTAGAAACTACATAATCTTTATATTCAACATCATTGAATAAGTAATCAGCATTTTCTTGCTCACCTTTAGCAATCTCTTGTTCTGTTGGAACCATTACAAGTGATTTTTCTTCTGTAGGACAAACGTCAACACAAACGTTACAACCAGTACAATCTAAAACAGAAATTTGGATTTTGTATTTATAGTTACCTTTAATACCTTTTCCAGTTCCATCAATTGAATGTTCTTTAACACCTTGAGGTGCATTTTCGATATCTTCATCATTTAATAAGAACGGACGAATTACTGCATGTGGACACTCAAATGCACATTGGTTACATTGGATACAGTTATCTTCAATCCACATAGGAGTGATATCAGAAATACCTCTTTTTTCGTATTTAGTAGAACCACCTTCTAATGTTCCATCTTCTCTATCTTCAAAAATAGATACTGGAAGTTCATTTCCTTTTGCAGCATTAACAACTTTTGCAAAGTTTTCAACATATTCAGAACCAACGTATTCAGAGTTAACTACTAATCCTGTTGTTTTAAGGTTTGACCATTCTGGGTCAACTGTAACTTCTTCAAGGCCATCTGCACCATTTTCAATTGCATCGAAGTTCATTCGAACAATTAAATCACCTTTGCTTGAATAAGATTTTTCAGCAAATTCTTTCATATAACCTTTTGCTTCTTCAAATTCAATAACATTTGCTAATTTAAAGAATGCAGATTGCATGATTGTATTTGTTCTAGTCCCAAGACCTAAGTCTCTTGCAATTTTAGTTGCATTTAGTACATAGAATTTTGCTTTTTTATCAGCAAGAAGTTTTTTAACTCTTTCAGGCATAGTATTAACTACTTCTTCCGCACTATGAATAGAGTTCATTAAGAAAGTACCACCATCTCTTAATCCATCAATTACTTCATATTGCTCTAAGTAAACTTCTTTAGAACAGGCAACAAACCCTGGGTTTGTTACAAGATATGTTGATCTAATTGGGTTTGGAGAGAATCTTAAGTGAGATCTAGTAAATCCACCCGATTTTTTTGAATCATATGCAAAGTAAGCTTGTGCATATAAATCAGTTTTATCACCGATAATTTTAACAGAGTTCTTATTAGCTCCAACAGTACCATCAGCACCAAGACCATAGAATAAACACTCTCTTACTTCATCAGAAGTTACAGATACATTATCCCCTACATCAATAGATAAATGTGTTACATCATCATTAATACCAACAGTAAATCCATTTTTAGGTTTTTCTGATGCTAAGTTATTAAATACTGCAATAACATCATTTGGTTTAAAGTCTTTAGAAGATAATCCATATCTACCACCAATAATTAGTGGTTGTTTTTCTTCCTCATAGAATACATTTCTAACATCTAAGTATAATGGTTCACCTAATGAACCAGGCTCTTTTGTTCTATCAAGTACACAAATTTTTTCAACTGAATCTGGTAATACATTCATAAAGTATTTAGTTGAGAATGGTCTATATAAATGAACAACTAGTAAACCAACTTTTTCTCCCGCTTCCATCATGAAGTCAATTGTTTCTTTAATTGTTTCATTTGCAGAACCCATACATATAATGATATTTGTAGCGTCTTTTGCTCCATAATATGTAAATGGTTTATATTCTCTTCCAGTTACTTTTGAAATTTCTTCCATATAACCATTTACGATATCTGGCATTGCATCGTAGAACTTATTACATGCTTCTCTTCCTTGGAAGTAGATATCATCATTTTGTGCAGAACCTCTAGTTACTGGTGATTCTGGGTTAAGTGAAGTATCTCTAAATTTTTGAACTGCTTCATAATCCAATAATCTATCAAATACATCATAGTCCATTACTTCAACTTTATTAATTTCATGTGATGTTCTAAATCCATCAAAGAAGTGCATAAATGGAACTCTACCTTTAATTGCTGCTAAGTGAGCAATTCCACCTATATCCATAACTTCTTGTACTGAACCAGAGGCTAACATACAGTAACCTGTAGCTCTTGCACTCATAACATCTTGATGATCACCAAAGATTGATAATGCATGTGCTGCAAGTGCCCGTGCTGAAACATGAATAACACTTGGTAGTAATTGACCAGCCATTTTATACATATTAGGTATTTTTAATAAAAGACCTTGTGAGGCTGTATATGTAGTTGTTAAAGCACCTGCTTGTAAAGAACCATGTACAGTTCCCGCAGCACCTGCTTCAGATTGCATCTCAATAACTTTTGGAGTAGTACCAAATAAGTTAAGTTTTCCTTGTGCTGCCCACTTTTCAGTATTATCACCCATTTGTGAAGAAGGTGTAATAGGATATACACCAGCTACTTCAGTAAATGCGTATGATACATGTGCTGCCGCTTCATTTCCATCCATTGTAGCAAATAGTTTACTCATATAATAATCCTTATCTATTTAATGTTTGTTTATATATAGATATTAATTAAACTAAACTTATAGATGCTTGAATTAAGACAATTTTAATTAATTTTTTTAATTAAATACACAATCTATGTTTAATTTAAGGTTTGAAAGGATAATCCTGTAAACATATGCTAATTTGGGGATTTTATTATCGACATATGACAAATAGTCATAAGTAAAAATTATAATTCTAAGACTGAGAGATTTCTTTTATAAGTTTTACTGCATCAAGAGGATTCTTTGCTATATAAGGTGTATGCTCTTTTAATGTTTCTTCTGCTCCATATCCACATAATACTCCAACAGAATTTATCCCTGCAGAGTTTGCAGCAATTAAATCAAGTTCTGTATCACCAATCATCCAAATATCACAAGTATTTTTTATCTTCATTAAATCTAGTGTTCTATGAATTGGCTCGGGATGGGGTTTTGGATTTTCAACATGTTCACGTCCTGTTACATGTTCAAAATGTTGCATAATATTCATATGCTCTAAAAGTTGTTCACTATATAATCCAGTTTTTGTAGTAACTATTGAAAGTCTTGCAAATGTTCCTGCAAGTTCAATCGCTTCACGTGCAAAGTCAAGTAATTCAGTTTGTTGTTTTGAAATGATTTTATATCTATCTTTATAAGCTTCTACATAATCCCAAACAATTTCTTGAGAAATACCTAAGTCTTGGTACATAATATCAAGTGGATAACCAATTAAGGCTTTAATATCCTCATCTGTTCCTTTGAAATCAAAATCAAGTTTTTCAAATGTATGATGAAACGTTGATACAATAGCATCAGTAGAGTCAATAAGTGTTCCATCTAAATCGAAGAGAATAATTTTTTGCATTAGGTACCTTTTTTAATTGTAAAGAAGTGTAATATATTATTCATTATAAGTTCATAATAGAAATAAATTAGTTCATTTAATAATTAGGGTTTTATCCAATCTTTTTGATTATGAGTAATACCAATAAAAGCTGGCTCAATATTTTTAATCTCTGAATTAACAACTGTTATAGAATTAGGAATGTATAAAAATAAATATGGAATATCATCTGTAATCTTTTTAAAAATAGTTTTATAAATTTCACCTAGTTTATTTCTATCAATAGTAGTAGAACCTTTTTCTATTAACTTATCGACTTCACTATTTTTATAACCAACTAAATTAAATCTACCTAATTTATCAGAATCAGAATGCCATAATGGATATGCATCTGGCATTAAGGCTAAACTCCATCCTAATAATACTGTTTCAAATTTTCTCGGGTGAACTATTGTATTTAAAAAAGCTTGCCATTCCATAACCCTAATTTTTACTTCAACACCAATTTTTGCTAATTGGTATTGTAATATTTGGGCAGCATTGATTCTTATCTCATTTCCTGTATTTGTTACAAGTTCAAATGAAAATGGGTTTTGTTCATCAAATCCTGCTTCTTTCAAAAGCTGTCTTGCTTTTTCTAAATTAGGCTTTGTTTCTTTTATTTTGTCATTAAAAGCAAAACTTCCAGGTAGAAAAGGGCCATTACAAACTTTCCCATGTCCAAAATATAAAATATCAACCATTTCTTGTCTATCAACTCCAAGTGACAGTGCTTGTCTAATTCTAATATCTTGAAATTTTTTATTTCTAAGATTAAATCCTAAATAAGAATAACCAGTACTTGGTTTTTCTATTATTTTATAATCTTTTTTAAACTTATCAGATATCTGTCTATCAATTTGAAGAGGAGTTAATCCTCCTAAATCTAGTTGTTTTTGTTTTAACATTAAAAATGAAGTAGTTGGATCTGGCAAAAATTTATAATAAAGTTCATCAATTTTTGGTCGACCTTCAAAATAATCATCATTTGCAATAAGTTTTATATCAGATGCATTTTTAAATGATTCAAGTTTATAAGAGCCAGTACCAATTGGATTTTTATTAAATGAACTCGTCATGATATTTTTTTCATTTTTTAAAATATGTTCAGGAAGTATTCCTACCATCCATGGAACTAATGCTTTGAAATATGGTCTTTTGTAAATAATTTCAACTGTAAAATCATCAAGTGCTTTTACACTTTTTACTTCTTTATAATTTGATATGATTGATGTAAATACTTTTGGATTTTTAATTGTATTATATGTAAAGATAACATCTTTTGCCGTAAGTTGTATTCCATCATGCCATTTTACATTCTTTTTTAATTTTATAACTAGTCTAGTTTCTGACTCAAATTTATATGAACTTGCTAAATCTGTTGTTATATTTCCATCTTTGTCATATTTTAACAAACCATTAAATATCCAATTAGCTATTTCAGAGCTGGCGCTATCATTTGCCAAAATAGGATTTATTCTACTAGGACTTGAACTCATAGATAGATTTAATGTAGATGCAAATATAAAATTTAAAAATAGAGTTAATAGTATAAAAATTTTCATGGAGGTATTCTATAGTCTTTTTAATGAATAGTTTGTAAAAGACATAAAAAAAGGAGCAACTTTCGTCGCTCCTTTGTAAAAATTGTAAAAGTAAAAACTTTTGAAAATGCCAATTATCTTTTTGAAAATTGAACTGATTTTCTTGCTTTTTTTCTTCCGTATTTTTTTCTCTCAACTGATCTAGCATCTCTTGTTAATAAACCATAAGGCTTTAAAACAGCTCTGAATTGCTCATCATAAGCAACTAAAGCTCTAGAAATACCATGTCTAACAGCGTCAGCTTGTGCAGAATAACCTCCACCTAAAGTTTGAACAACAATGTTTACAGAAGTTTCTTGTTTACATACTTCTAATGGTTGTAAAACTCTTTTTTTAATAGCTTCGTGTCCACCTAACCATGCATCTAAAGATTGACCATTAATTGTAAGTTGACCAGTTCCGTTCTCTAACCATACTTTTGCAATAGAAGATTTTCTTCTACCAGTTGCATATAATTTTGCCATTAGTCTTATCCTTTAATTTGCGCAGAGTGTGGGTGTTCAGAACCTGCGTATACTTTTAATTTTTTTAACATTACTTTTCCAAGTTTAGTTTTTGGAAGCATACCTCTAGTAGCTAATTTGAATAACTTTTCAGGGTTATTATCTAGCATATCAGACATTTTGTGAGTTTTAGTACTACCAAAATAACCTGAGTGTGTATAGTAATTTTTATCTTCTAATTTTGCACCAGAAAATCTAGCTTTAGAAGCGTTAATAATAATTACGTTATCTCCACAATCTACGTGAGGAGTGAAAGAAGGTTTATGTTTACCTCTTAAAATTGTTGCAACTTCAGTAATAATTCTACCGAAAATTTTGTCAGTCGCATCAATTATAATCCAATCTTTTTGAACTTCGATAGCTTTTGCCATTTGAGTAAATTTCATTTATTTTCTCCGATTTTGTTAATGAGGTGGAATAATAGTGTAGTAGCACTTAAATAAACCTTAAATTAAGTAGGATTTAATATTTTATGATAAATTCAGAACCTTTATCAATTTCACTAATTATTTCTAGTTCAAAATCATGTAAATTAAGTATTGAATAAACTATGAAAAGACCCAATCCTAAAGAATTATTCCAACCATTTTGAGAAACTCTATAAAATTTTTGATTTATCTTTTTTAAATCACTTTCATCTATTCCTATCCCTTTATCATGAATAGATATGGATTTTTGGCTAAGTTTAACGATAACATCATCTTCTGAATATTTAAGAGCATTTTCAATTAGATTTCCTAAGGCCATAGAAAAAAGTGTTTGATCAATTTTTAAATTTATATCATCACCTTCTAAATGAATTTCTCTATTTTTATATCTTTCTTTTAAATCAGAAATTATATCTTCAGATATTTCTTTTATAGAACAAGGGGCAGTAATGATTTGCTGTTTACCTTCTTCTAATTTAAGTGTTAGTCTTAATTTGTCAATAATATCTGACATCTTATTACCATTAGAATAAATCTTTTTTAGAAATTTCTCTTTCATTGGTTCTGGTAAATCTTTATCATTTAAAATAGTTTCAGCATATCCTGAGATAATTGCAATTGGATTTTTAAATTCATGTGAAATTGCGGAAATTATTTCATCTTTTTGTCGATTAGCAAGTTTTAGTTTAGCAGTTTGTTTAGCTTTTTGTCTATCTCTTTTTGAAAGTCTTTCTGATACTTTATTTAAAAGACGTGTAATTTTATTAAATTCTTCAGAAAAGTCAGAATAGAGTTCATATTTTGGTTTTTTATTACTTAATTCAATTAGATAATTTAATATAGAATTTGTTTCATTTTTTATTTTAATACTAAGGAAATATGTTGCAGTAAATGCCATAATCATAAATATTGCAATAAAACCAACAATTTGATACGCTAGCCTTGTAAAGTTGTCTTTAATTTTTGCAGTATAATCTGCAAGTCTAATATAATAAATGTCGTCATCAATTACAATTTTTTTAGCTACGTAAAGAAGTTCCTCTTGTAATGTGTTAGAAAATCTAATCGTTTTTCCATAACCTTCATATTTTGCATGAATAATTTCATATCTGTTCGCATGATTTTCCATTTGATTTTTATTTTTATCACTATCCGCAATAACAACACCATCTTCATCAATTATTGTAATTCTTAATGCAGTTTTTGCTTTAAAGGTTTTAATTATGTAGTCAATATTTGAAAATGAAGTAAAGGATATAGAAAGAGAATCAATATTTTGAGATAGATTTTTTTCAACTTGATTAAGATATATATTTTTTGACCAATAATAAGTTGTTGCACTCAATACTAGTAGAATTAAAAAAAATATACTTGAGAAAGTTCTAAAAAAAAGTTGATGTAGTTTTAGCAAAATATGTAACCTTCTCCTCTTATAGATTTAATATATTCTTTTGTATTATCTGGGTCAACTTTTGCTTTTAATCTTTTTATAGCAACGTTTACAGTTTTTAATTTTTTGTCAAAAGAATCATCCCATACTGTTTCAAGAAGATGTTCTCTTGTCATTAAAATATCCTTATTTTTTAGAAATTCTAAAAATAAATCATGTTCTAAATGTGTTAATTCTACTTCTTGTGAATCTATGTAAAATTTTTTGTTTGATGATTTGTATGTAATATCTTTTACTTTTAGAATATCAACATCTTTTGATGCTCTTTTTATAACAGCTTTTATTCGTGCAAGCATCTCTTTTATATTAAATGGTTTTGTTATATAGTCATCAGCATGTGAATCAAAACCTTCTAAAATATCTTCATCTTTATCTTTTGCTGTTAAATAAATCACAGGAGAGTTATATCCCTTTTCTTTTACCTTTTTAATAAAAGTTGTTCCATCAATTCCTGGGAGATTTCTATCCATTAAAATAAGGTCAATATTTTCTTCATCAAAAACTTTTTCAAGTTTTTGATTAACATTTAAGAATCCAATTGTTTCATAACCTTCTTTTTGAAGAGTATATTCTAAAAGTTCTAATATATCTTCTTCATCTTCAACAATTAAAATTAGTTTATTGTTCATTTCTCAACTTCTTTTCTATATCTTTTTTTTTATCTGATATTTTTTCACTTTTCCTATCATCTTCATATTCAATTACTGTATCTTTCGATATTTTAATAACTCCAGGAGAGTATTTAATAGAAAGGATTCTAAAAATAAAGAAAACAAAGATTACAAAAAGTAAGAATAGAATTGTAAAATAATCTTTATTTGTATGAGAGGCATAAATAATTACATCTCTAATCAAAAATATAATAAAAATATCTATTACAAATCTAAGTCTTAATTTCTCTTTTTTTATGAAGTCTGAAATCATTTTCACAACTTCCATTACTACAATAAATTCAAGAAGTAAAACAATTGTTTTACTAAATTCAAAACCTGCAACCATTACAATAGTGAATATTACAACTGCTGCAAGTACCTCATAGTTTGATCTAAAGTATTTTCGTATATTTGTTAATGCTCTTTTCATAAAAAAATTATAACATAATGTGAATTATGCTTGTTCAATCTCCCCACCGACTTCAGCAAATACCAAAAGGTTTGCAATTGAAGATGCTCGACCTGATATTTTTTCTAATTTTCTTAGGCTACTTAGTACTTCAAAATAGTCTTTTGAAAGTTCAATATTTTTTGTAATAAGTTTAAGTATATTTTTTTCAACCATTGAATATAAATCATCAGTTTTACTATCTTCAACAGAAACTTTGTTAAACATCTCTTCTATGATTTTATCATCAGTTTCTTTTATCATATCTAATGATGTTTGAAGAGCTAAGTTTGCTGATTTTAATAAAGGAATAGCGTATTCTAATATAGTATGTTTATCTAAATCATCAGTGAAAGACTTTTTAAAAGTCTTGATGAATGTTTTTGAATAGGTACTTGCTCTTGTTATTTCATTTGTAATTTTTAAAAATGAAACCATTTCTCTTAAATCTCTAGCTTCAGGAGAATACAATGCTAAAGTTTTAACTATTAAATTATCAATTTCATTTGATTTAATAGCAATTTTTTTAATTGATAAACTAATATCTTTTAACATTGACAAGTCATTTTCTTTTAAAGCTGAAAGAGATACTTTATTTGCATAAGTAACTATCTCTCCCATTTCAAAAATTTCATTTTTGATTGTTTCTATTTTTTCTTGATATGGTTTTAACATTATCCGAACCTTCCTGTAATATAATCTTCTGTTTTTTTATTTGATGGATTAACAAAGATAGTCTCTGTTTCATCATATTCAATCATTTTTCCAAGGTGGAAAAATGCTGTATAGTCTGCAATTCTTGCTGCTTGTTGCATATTATGAGTAACTATAATAATCGTATATTTCTTTTTAAGTTCTAACATAAGAGCTTCAATTTTTTCAGTTGAAATTGGGTCAAGTGCTGATGTTGGCTCATCCATTAAGATAACTTCAGGTTTTACTGCAATTGTTCTTGCAATACATAGTCTTTGTTGTTGTCCACCTGAAAGTGACGTCCCTGGATCATTTAGTTTATTCTTAACTTCTTCCCAAAGACCAGCATCTCTTAAAGATTTTTCAACTAATTCATCACATGCTTTACCTTTTTTTACAATACTATGTTTTAATGGTGCATATGCAACATTGTCATAGATTGATTTAGGAAAAGGATTTGGTTGTTGAAATACCATACCTACTCTTTTTCTAACACTTACTTCATCAACATCTTTATCATAGATATTTTTCTTGTCAATTACAACTGAACCATCAATTTTTACGATAGAGATTAAGTCATTCATTCTATTTAGACATCTTAAAAATGTAGATTTACCACATCCTGAAGGTCCAATTAAAGCAGTAATTTTATTTTCATAAAGTGGTACAGAAATATTGTGAACTGCATGGTTCTCTCCATACCAAAGATTTAATTCTTTTACATCTACTTTAATTGTATTTTTATTCTCTTTTGACATCTTTTAAATCCTTACCATTTTACTTCAAATTTTTTTCTAAGATAAATTGCAAATGCGTTTAGTGAAATTAATATTGTTAATAACACCATAATTCCCGCAGCTGTTTTTTCGATATACATTCTCTCTGGCATACCAGCCCAAGTAAATAGTTGGGCAGGCATAACTGTTGCTGCATCCATAACTGAACCTGGAGCATCGGGAATAAATGCAATCATTCCAATAATAATTAAAGGAGCTGTTTCTCCCATCGCTTGTGCTAATCCAATAATTGAACCAGTTAATATTCCTGGAAAAGCTAAAGGTAAAACGTGATCACGTGTAACTTCAATTTTTGTAAGTCCCAATCCATATCCTGCTTGTCTAATAGAATCAGGAACAGCTCTTAATGCAGCTCGTGAACTTACAATGATAATTGGTAAAGTCATAAGTGCTAATGTTAATCCCCCAACCATAGGTGAAGATCTAGGGAGTCCAAAAAGGTTGATAAATATTGCAAGACCTAAAAGACCAAATAAAATTGATGGAATAGCTGCAAGATTATTTATATTTACTTCAATAATTTGAGTAAACTTATTATCTTCTGCAAATTCTTCAAGATAAATTGCTGTCATAACTCCAATTGGAAAAGCAAATGCCATTGTGATAAGTAGTGTTAATATAGAACCTACTACTGCAGACTTTAAACCTGCAAATTCAGGAATTTTTGAATCACCATTTGTAAAAAAGATTTTATTAAATTTTAATTCAACAGTATTAGATGCTTTCATTTCATCTACTAAAGCTCTATCTTTCTTCTTCAGTTTATAGTAGTGACCTTTAACATATTGATCAACTTGATCATCAGCTAAAACCCATGTATTAATTGTCTTTCCCATAAGTTCAGGGTTTGCTTCTACTAGTCTAGGAATTCCTCTTAGCCAAGCTCTTGAGATAATCTTTCTATATTTTCTATCTACAGCAGTTCTACTATTTTTTATAGTTTCTTCGTTGTAGGTAACTGGAACTTTTAAATAAGCTTGCTCAAAAGCGGGAGCACCTTTTGAAATAATATCAAAAAGGAAAAATGCTAAAAATGCAATTGAAAAGATTAAAGAAGATAATGTAAAAGTCTTAAATCTTTTTGAACTTCTGTGTCTTGCATTTAATGTAGGATCATAAAACGGATTATTTTTATTTTTTTTACTCATAATGTATTCACTTTATATTTTTCTTTGAATTTTCTTATTAGCATTAATGAAACAATATTTAAAACTAATGTAACTGCAAATAGAGCTAAGCCTAATGCAAAAGCTGAAAGAGTCTCTGGTGAATTAAATGCTTGGTCACCAACAAGTGCATCAACAATTCTAACCGTAACTGTTGTCATATCTTCAAGTGGATTAATTGAAAGGTTTGGCCTAAGTCCTGCTGCCATTACAACAATCATTGTTTCTCCAATTGCTTTTGAAAAACCAAGTAATGTTGCTGAAATGATTCCGGGAAGAGCTGATGGTAAAACAATATCTCTAATAGTTTCACCCTGTGTCATACCTAATCCTAAAGATGCTTTTCTCTGAGAGTCTGGAACTGCACGAATTACATCATCACTTAAAGATGAGATTACAGGAATAATCATTATCCCCATTACAACTCCTGAAGCAAGTGCTGAATTAAAAGTAGCTTCTAATCCAAGAAGATCTGCACCTTTTACAATAAGTGGTGCAACTGTAATTGCTGCGAAAAATCCATAAACCACTGTTGGGATACCTGCAAGAACTTCTAATATAGGTTTTAAATAATCTCTAGTTCTATTTGATGCATATTCACTCATGTAAACGGCACTTCCAAGACCTACTGGTATTGCAACTGCCATTGCAATAAGAGTAATCATAAATGTACCAGCAAAAATTGGGACAGCCCCAAATTTACTTCCTACAATACCTGGTGACCATTCTGTTCCTGTTAAAAAATACCAAAAGCTTCTTAATTCAAAAAAAGCTAATGCTTCGAACAGAATCGAAAATAAAATACCAAAAGTTGTTAAAATAGAAATGGTTGCTGCAGTGATCAACGCTATCTTAATTACTTTTTCTTTTATTTCAGTTGATTTGTTTTTTGATTCAAATGTATGCAAAGGAATGTACCTTTCTTTATTAATTTTTGATATTGTAAAGAATTTAGGTTACATCATGGTTACAGAATACAGCAGACCCCTAAAGGAAAGGGTGTTTCCTTAGATAGTTTTTTGATTTTTCCTAAAGCAGAATTAAATGTTTCTATTTCACAATTTTTCTTAATCTCAATAATTGCAGCACTTATACTTAGAAGTTCAAATTTTCTATTTACTCCAAATCTATCTTTTGAGATAATAAATTGTTTCTGTAAGTCTTCTTCTGAGTATAAACTTGAAACACTATTTTTGAACTCTTTTTGTGTTTCATAAATCAAAGAATAGATATCCTCAAATTTTTTATTTTGGAATCCAACAAAAAAGTCATCTCCTCCAATGTGTGCAATAAAGTTTTCATTAGAAATGTTTTTTTGTAGTATTTCTGAAAACATTAATATTGCTCGGTCTCCTTTTCTAAATCCATAATGATCATTAAAAGGTTTGAAATCATTAAAATCAAAATAAACTATATGTGAATCTATATCTTTTTTAAATACTTTATTAATAAAGTTATCAATTTGTTTATTTCCTGGAAGTTTTGTTAATGGATTTTGATTTTGTGCAATTTCGAGATTTCTCTTATATGAAAGAGATAAAAGATTGTTTAGATTAATAAATCCCTGTCTC
>CAJXPH010000008.1 GCA_913057765.1 uncultured Campylobacteraceae bacterium | reverse complement strand
ACACTATCCTCTTCGTCGGCAGCGTCAGATGTGTATAAGAGACAGATTTTATACTACTCGAAAATATAGAAAAGGGTTTATTATGAGTTTACTTCCTAATGATGCTAAAAAGATTGAAATTGAAAATTCTACAGTTGATTTTTTTGAATTTCTAGAAGATGGTTTAAAAGTTTATTATTTTGATTCATCTGAATGTGCTCCACCTGAACCAATGATTAATGCAATGTTAGGACTACAGTTATTAAAAGATGATAATGAAAAACTTGTTATGATTAATCATAAAGCACCAGGTGGTTTATTTCCAAAAATAGAAAATAATTTTAATTTTGAAGTTAGTAATATTGAAGAAAATAAAGTAAAAGTAGAATTCAGTCATAAAATTGGTTCAAAAGCAAATACTGACTTTTCTCAAAATACTTGTCACTAAAAGTTTATAATGACACCTATTTCTCAAGACTTTGCACCACCATTTAAATTAATAGCTCCATATTTTATTATAGGAGCTATTCTATTTGTAATTAGTGCATTTATACCATTAGGTATAAATTTAGAAAATTTACATTATCTTGATCCACTTGTTTTAGGATGGGTTCATCTTCTATTACTTGGCTTTGTAATGATGATAATATTTGGTGCAATGGCACAATTAATTCCTGTTACTCTTGAAGTAGGACATTTTAGTATAGAGTTCTATTATATTATATGGCCTTTACTTTTAATTGGTACAATTCTAATGAGTTGTGGTTTTTTCTTTTCAAGTTCATTACTTCCATATGGAGGAACAGTTGTCCTAATATCTATGTTTATTTTTCTTGCTGAAGTATTTTTAACAATTAAAAAAGTAGAAAAACTAAACAATATAATGAAAGCTTTATTAGTATCAAATACATTTCTTTTTATTGGCGTTATTGTTGGAATTGTTCTAGCATTAACTTATGCAGGGGCAATCAGTACAGATATAACCTCTCTATTGAAAGTACATGTATATTTAGTTGTTGCAGGATATATATGTATAACTCTAATGGCTTTATCTTTAGTTTTATTACCAATGTTTGGACTATCACATAATTTTTCTCAAAAACCTTTAAATCTTGCTGTAATAATTATGACTATTGGAGTTTCTCTAGTTTTCTTATCCGGAGTATTTAATTTAGCTTCAATTGATTACTTAGGCTATATTTTATCAATACTGTCACTTGGTTTATTTTTATATGAAGTATTTTTAATATACAAAACAAGAGCAAGAAAAGAAAATGATATATACGTAATATCATTATTTGTATCATTTGCGTCACTTTTTTTAGCAATAATACTCATAATTACATATTTTATTACCTACTATCATCCACTAATACTTACAAGTGGTTGGCTAATATTTATGGGTTTCTTTTCCTTTATAATTAGTGGTCATATTTATAAAATAGTTCCATTTTTAGTATGGTTTGAAAAATTTTCTCCACTAGTTGGTAAAGAAAAAGTACCAATGCTTGGGGATATGATTCCTATAACAGCTGCTAAATTTCAATTTTGGTTTAGTTTAGCAGGACTTGTTTTATCAACCATGGGATTACTATTTACAAGTAATGATTTATTTAAAGCTGGTGCTTCATTTTTTATTATTGGAGCAATTTTCTTATTTAAAAATTTAATATATATGATAAGGTTCAAATAATGTATACAAAAGAAGAAATATTTAAAGCAGTATCTACAGTTAACGATCCTGAAGTTGGATTCAACCTTGTAGAAATGGGATTGATATATGATGGAATTTGTAATGAAGAAGGTGACGTAAAAGTTATAATGACACTTTCTACTAAAGCTTGTCCATTACACCAAATGATTGTTCAGTGGGTGGAAGAAGCTGTTCTAAGAGAATTACCAAATGCACAAAATGCAGAAGTAGAAGTTGTATGGGAACCAGCTTGGAATATTACTATGGCAGATGAACATGTTATGAAAGCTCTCTCAGGAAATTAATACTGTGAAGAGTTTTTCTCTTCACAAGTTTTATAAACTATCTAATTTTTTTTGAATAAAGTCTTTTACAATAGAGTAATCTATAGCTTCTCTGAAGTCTTCAAATCTAGCTCCTGATGCATTTACATGCCCTCCACCATTTGCTAGCTTTTGAGCCATTAAAGATACATCAACCTTACCATCGGCTCGAAATGAAGCATTTCCCTTTTTACTAATATCAATAAAGAAATCATAGTCAGAATTTGCTTTTAAAAATGCATTTGCAGGGATAGAAATAGAACCTAAAGTATAAGTTAGTAATCCTTTATGTTCTTTATAAATGACAGTTAAATCTTCTTTTAAATCTTCTAGTGAATTTACTAAATATTTAGCACTTAAATTATCAATTGTATTATCATTATCATCTTGTTTTAAAAAGCTTTTCTTTATTGAATGAATATCATTATCTAGTTTAATATTTCCATCTTCTTCATCTAAGTATTTTGAAGCTTCCTTTAATAAAAAGAGCCTAAATTCTCTATTTAACGCAGGAAATAAAATATTGTTTATTTCACGAACTTTACTTATCATACTAAGTAATACTTTCCCAAATTCAAAATTCTTTTCTTCATCATCAAGCCAAATATCAATTGCATTAACAGCATCTATTAATGGTCTTAGCCATTTTGTTACTTCAGAAGAAAACCCTTCATAAGCTTCAAATATATATTCATATGTAATTTTTGCTGCACATCTTTTTGTATCTAAAAAGTACCAATCGAAAGCATCGGCAGCCTTTTGACCTGTTGCATGATGATCAAGAAGTTGAAGTTTTATATTGAAACCATCTTCTTTTAATTTATTGATATTTTTATTTAAATCTTTAGCTTCATTAAATGTTAAATTTAAATCTGTAATTAGAAAAATTATCTCTTCATTTTTAAATTCTTGTAAATCATTTAATATTTTTTTGATACTAAGTTTAACTTCTAATCCGTAATTAGCATTAAAAAAAAATCCTTCTTTAAAAAATTCTTTTGTAATAAGTTGACAACTGTACCCATCTAAATCTGTATGAGATAAATGAAATAGCTTCATTGAGAGATATCCTTTAAAGTTAACTCTTCTAAAAATATATTAATTCTTCCTTGCAAGTTATTAAGTAAAGGCCATACACTACACGCATTCCCTACATCAGAAGGACATGAAGACATAGAAGGAGAACATTCAAATACAGAAGGTATTCTTTCTTCTGCAACAGTCGTGATCTCTAATATTGTAATTTCGTCATATGGTTTTTTTAATGCAAATCCACCATTTACTCCTCTGTGAGAGACAACGATATTATTTTTTGCAAGATTTTGCATAATTTTTGCTAAAAAAGATTTAGGAATAGTTAACTCACGTGATAAAGCATCCACATTTTTAGGTCTATCACTTTTTGCAATAGATATTAAAGAAAGTAAAGCATATTCACTCTTTTTTGTAAGTAACATATATTTCCTAATTTCGTTTTTAACCAATATTCTACTAGAAGATTGGTTAATATTAATTATTTTTGTAAGTTAATTTATAATTTTATAGTTATATTTAAAAAAAAAGGTTGCAAGAAAACACTTGCAACCTTTTTTAAATAATTAAATGATAGTAATTATTTAGCTCTGATTCCTAAATCTGCAACTAATGCTACGAATTTAGTATAGTCAGTTCTTCTTAAGTATTTAAGAAGTCTTTTTCTTTTTCCTACCATTTTTAAAAGACCTAATCTTGATGAATGATCTTTTTTATTAATTTTTAAGTGCTCTGTTAAAACTTTAACTTGCTCAGTTAAAATTGCAATTTGAACTTCTGCTGAACCTGTATCTTTTTCTTCTCTTCTGTGTTTAGCAATTATGTCTGCTTTTACGTCCTGATCTAAAGCCATAACGACCTCCTAATAGGTATATTAATCTCACTTCATACAAAGTGGACGCGTATTATATATAAAAAAACTTTAAAACTTGTTTAAGTAAAAAGGTCTCTTTATTTAAGGAAAAGGTTCTGTCCGAGGAAGGAGAAAAGCTATTAAAAATTTTTTTTAAGATTGTTTTTTTATTACTACTTGTAAATATTATATTAATGTGTTATAATATTTAATCTAATTTAAAGAAAAGGATATATTATGAGTAAAGTACCATCTTTATTAAATAATTTGGAAGATCCACTATTTAATTTAGAAGAGTCAGAAATATATTCTTTAAAAGAAGCAGTAGAATTAATTAACCTTGAAAAGTACTCATACTCTTTATTTGCTATCTGGAATAGTATAATCATAAATATTCAAAGAAGAATTGAAAATTTTGGAATAAAGAACTTTCTATCAATTCTTGAAAAAAAAGAAAGTTTTAATGTAAATGGAAATAGTTTAAAAGATAGATGGCTTAATATTAATGAATTTAACCTAATCCACTATGCAGAAAAATTAAATATAATTAATCATATAACTCATGATTTAATTACAACACTTTACTGGATGAAATCTAATACAAATATTGAAGAAACAAAAGATATAAATAAAGATGAAATTTTTTCATTATTATATCTTCTAGAAAAAAATCTTTTTTTAAAAAAGTTTAAATATGATAAAAGAAATAAAGAAGCCTTATACACAAAAGATTCTAATTTAAAAAGAAGAAAAAAAGACAAAGAAGAGTTAATTAATAGTTACTCTAATACTCATCAAGAACTACTTTTAAAATCTGGGGTTAAACTTTTTAATGATAATTCACATGAAAATCATCAAGAAACGAAACTTCTTGATTCTTACATATAAAAATTTCTTACTTTAAAGAAGCTAACAGAACTTTTTGCTATAAATATACCTTAGAAAAAAAAAAGGTTTTAATTTATGCAAACAATTATTTTAGACAAAGGCTTAGGTTATAAATTATTCATACTTATGGCATTTACTTTATTTGCTTCAGTAATGTATCAAGGCCACCTATCAGCTGAAAAGATTTATTCTATTTTATTCTTTGCTACTCTTGCACTTAGTGCTTTTCAAATTGCTTCTATATTTTATGTTTTACTAGTAAAAAGAACTTTTGAAATAACAATTGATGAAGAAAACATATCTTGGAAAATATATGACAACAAAAAACTATATAAAAAAACTTCTATTAAAAAAAGTGATGTAAAAGATGTAATCACTGAAGTGAATTTCTTAACTGGAAATTTTTATTCATCTTTTCAAGTTATATTCAAAATGAATAATGATGAAGAAATCATTTTAACAGATGGACTTTTTTATGATTTTGGATTAAAGAAAGCAGAAGACATTTGTAAATTTTTATTAAATAATGACTTAGGTGATGAACAAGATATTAAATTTGCGAAATTAACAAAAGACCTAAATATTAAGTTGGAAGAAGAACAAGTTTTCACTAAAAAAGATGGTAAATCATTTTTTGTAGGAGTGATTTCTAAAAATAAAAAAGAGTTTCTTGGGTTAAGACTTCAAATTGAAAATTTATATCCAGAGTATAAAGATATACAGAAAAATGCAAACAACGAATTTCTTGTAAAGTCAGATACAATTAAAGATAGTTTTATATTTCTACGTTCAAATGCAATTGGTTATGTAGTTGAATTTTACAATGTATCGAGAAAAGAGGATTTAAAATCTTTAAAGCAGATGGGGAAACGACAAAAAATAGGTTTTTAAAACCTATTTCTTAACCACCTGTTTCATAAAATGCTCTAGCTGAAACTGTTGAATCTTCTGACCATTTATTTTTTTCAGGTTTATTTGCTAATACATCTTTAAGTATTGCAGCTGCTTTATCTATTTCATTATTTTGAATTGCTTCTTTTATACTTTGTGAATCTTCAAAATATAAACATGGAATTAGAACTCCACTTGCAGTTAATCTAATTCTATTACACGTGGCACAGAAATCATCTTTATGAGGTTCAATGATTCCAAAAACATATCCATCATCTGTTTTATAATCTTGAGAAGGAGAGCTTCCTGTTCTTTCAAGTTTTTCAAATTTATATTTTGCTTTTAATATATTTTGTATTTGAATAGAATCATAACCTTTTGCAGAACTATCTGCATGATCATTTTCCATAAACTCAATAAATCTTATTGGATAGTTTTTTTGTTTACAGAACTCTAAAAGGTCACATAGTTCGCTATCATTTATACCTTGCATTGGAACACAATTTACTTTTATTTTAAGTCCTGCATCATCTGCTGCTTGAATTCCTTTTAAAACTGTTGATAATACATCTTTTTGCGCAATTTTATGTGCAACTTCAGGGATAAGACTATCTAAAGATACATTTATTCTTTTTAATCCTGCATCAGCAAGCTTTTGAGCTGACCCAGGTAAAAGATAAGCATTTGTAGTCAAAGCAAGGTCAATATCATCCTTATATTCTGAAATCATCCTTACAAAGTTATCTAAACCTTCTCTTAAAAGTGGTTCTCCACCAGTAATTCTAACTTTTTTTACACCTTCATCAATTGCTACTTTTATAAATTTAAATAGATCTTCATATGATAATAAATTTTCTTTAGGAACCCATGAAAATGGCTTCTCCGGCATACAATACTGACATCTAAAATTACATCTTTCTGTAACAGAAACTCTTAAATAATCAACTTCTCTTCCATATCCATCTACTAACATATCATCCTACTTAATTAAAAATTTCGTTAGCATATTATAAACTCCCTTAAAGAAAAAATATTTTGAGGTGTGAAATTACTATACAAGATACTATTAAGTCAATAGATTTTTTTGATGAACTAGATGATGGACAAATAGAACAATTAACATCAATATCAACTGTCGTCTCTTATCCTAAAAAGTCTATACTATATTATGAAAGTGATTCAAATACACAAATACTGTTTTTAGTGTCAGGACTTCTTAAAATATATAAACTAGATAAATTTGATAACGAAATTTTTCTTTATCATGTTTATAAGAATTCTATGATTTCTGAATTAACAAGATTAGATGATGAATCAATTTATTGTTTTTCTAATGCGGAATTCACAGAAGATTCATCTGTATTATCTATTGATTATAAAAAATTTAAAAATCTTTTCTTAAATAAAAATATTTTAACTATTAAATTGATGAATACACTTCTTGATAAAACTCATCAATTACAATGTATTGTAAATAGAGAACTTGTTTTTGATGCCACGGCAAAAGTTGCATTTATGTTAAATCAAGATTTAGAAATGTTTAATAAATTAAAAAGACAAGAAGTATCTTTTATGCTTCATATTCAACCAGAAACTTTATCAAGAGTTTTAAAAAGATTAACAAGAAATGAAACAATAGAAGTAACTGAAGGAAATGTAAATATATTAAATGTGGAGATGCTCATCTCTACATTTAGAGGAGTAGGAGTATGACAACAAATACTATCAGAGCAAAAATTCGGGTGATCGGTGCATTAGTCGTTATTCTTATGCTTTCAATAGTCGGAACAACTATATATTTAAATGCAAAAAATAAAAAAGATGCATTAATTATAAACATTGCGGGTAAAGAAAGGATGTTAACACAAAGAATTTCTAAAAATATTTTTTATTTGTATCATAACAATTCAAAAAATACTACAGAACTTGATTCAGCAACTGAAGAATTCATCTATAGTTTAAACTCTTTAAAAGAAGGTAATCCTTTAATTGGCATTGCAAAAGCACCTACGGAGGATATAGCTTCACAAATAGCAAAAATAGAAATCCTTTGGAATACTTTTTATATAAATATTCAGAAATTTAAAGAACTTTTAATTGTTAGAGGTCAAAATCAAAATGAATTAATTATTAAAAGTACCGTTAACTCTGTTTATAATACAAATAATAACCTATTGCAAGAAGTAGATAATTTGGTAACTATGTATACTCTTCATAGTGAAAACAAAACTGAATATATAAAATATTTTCAATATGGATTCGGTTTTATGATTATTATCTTGATTCTTTATAGTCTATCTCAATTAAAAACTATGGAAAAAAATGCTAAAAAGTTTTTTGATTATTCTCAACAATTAATGCAGTCTGATGGAGATCATTTACAACCAATTCAAATTGAAGCAGAAACAGAAATTATTCAAGCAACTGATACATTAAACTGTTTTATTGATAAAGTAAACTCTGCAATGGATTACTCTGCAGAAGCAATAGAACACTCAAAAAATGCATCATTAAAATTAGAAGAAATAACCGATGAATTCGATAAAGTTATTGATGATTTAAATAACTCAGCAGATATTTCAAAACAATTAAACAAGAGTGAAGACATGGTTATTCAATCAACTGAAGACTTAATTAACTCAACACAAAAACTTCAAGAACTAAAAGCAGAATTAGATAAATTAATTCTTAGCTGTAAAAGTAGCTAAGAATTAATTTTCTGCTACTTTTTTCTACACAAATTTACAAATAAAAACCCTATTTCTTAATAAAATCTTTAAAAATTGATTTAAGTCATTTTATTTAAAGTTAGTTTAGACTAAAATTTTTCCATAGTTCTTGATATTTACTAAAAGGAGAAAAAAGTATGGAACCAATTTTGATAGTTAGACCAGAGATTGCACTTGATGATTTTTTGCCAATATTTTTGGCTTCTTCAGCTGTATTATTATTTGGACTTTTTTATGTGGCGATTTACACGCTAGTGAAAATGGGAAAACTAAAAAGCATATATCAACCATTTGCATATGTTTTTTGGTTTTTACAAACATATTGTATGTACTACGTTGCAACAACGATTCAAAGTAATCATTTTACTATTAAAGCATTAATGGTATGTATGGTGTGTTATTTAATATTACCACACTTATGGTATTACATTAATCAGCGTGCAGAAGAAAGATACGAACAATAAAATTAGGAGGAAAAATGTCAAAGAAAACTGTTTCGGTTTGGACTAGTATTCCCTTCTGGCGAAGGTCAGCAGGTTGGGTAACTGGTTTTGCAGCAATGCTATTAATTTGGCTTACGTTTGACTCAATGGGTCAAATTGCTATGGGTACAGACGAAGATCTTAAAAATGGTATTACTAAAAGAGTACCAGGTCCAACAGTAATTAATTATAAAATTACTTATGAGATGTCTGACAAAAGAGGTCATGAGGTGCCAGTTATTGGTGAAAAAGAAAAATTCTTTGGTAGAGATGATTGGTCAGAAGAAGAAGCAAGAGAGTTATTACACTTAGGTAAACTAGGTTCTCAAGCTAAAAACTGTATGAACTGTCACACATTACTTGGTAATGGTGCTTATTACGCTCCAGATTTAACTAAATCATGGTTAGATCCTGCATGGGGACCAAATGGGCCATACTTAGGTATGACAAATTCTAAAACTAAAGAAGAAGCTATGTCTAAATTCTTACAGAATCCTTCTCAGTATCCAACTCACGAGAGAATGATGCCTAACTTAGGTATTACTGAAAAAGAAGCTATGGGATTAGTAGCATTTTTAAAACACATGTCATCTATTGATACTAATGGTTTCCCAAGAAACTTTGGTAGAATGCAAACAGATGGTGTAACAGGAGCTATTCATGGCAAGTAATTTAAAATTTGAATCTCAAAAATTAGGTATTAACTACTTTTTTGTAGCTGCTGTTTTATTTGGTGCACAATTACTAATGGGTCTTATTGCAGCAACACAATTCTTATATCCAAGTTTTCTTTTTGAAATCTTCGATTTTTCTGTTGCAAGAATGGTTCACATTAATGCATTAGTTGTATGGATGCTTTACGCAATGATTGGTTCTGTATACTACTTATTACCAGAAGAAACTGGTATTGAGACTGTTGGTATCAAAATCGGTAAATTAGGTTTCTATGTATTAACTGCTGCTGTTACAGTTGTTGTTTTAGTATATATTATTGTTCAAGTTGGACCAGCTGCTGAGTCTACTATCTGGTTAATTAACGAAGGTAGAGAGTATATTGAAGCTCCAAGATGGGCTGATATTGGTATCGTTGTTGTTGTACTTGTTTTTGTATTCAACCTTTTTGCTACGGCAATGAAAGGTAAGCAAACTGGTATTGTAACTGTACTTATGGCTGACGTTTTAGCACTTGCAGGTTTATACCTTGCTGGTATGTTCTTTACAGATAATATCTCTATGGATCAATACTGGTGGTGGTGGGTAATTCACTTATGGGTTGAAGCAACTTGGGAAGTATTTGTTGGTTGTTTAGCTGCATACGGATTAATCAAAATGATCGGTGCAAGAAGAGAAGTAGTTGAAATGTGGCTATGGATTGAAGTTTCAATGTTATTTGGATCTGGAATCTTAGGTATGGGTCATCACTATTTCTGGATCGGTACTCCTGAATACTGGTGGGAAATTGGTGCTCTATTCTCTGCATTAGAACCTGTTCCATTAGTTGCAATGTTCGTTCACGTTATTTACGATTGGGGTAAAGAAACTGGTATCCATGAGACTAACGGTGCTACATCAGAAAAAATGATGACTAACTCACCTGCATTTGCATGGTTTGTTACAAATGCATTTGGTAACTTCTTAGGTGCTGGTATCTGGGGATTCTTCCACACATTACCACAAGTAAATATTTATACACACGGTACGCAGTTTACATCTGCTCACGGTCACTTAGCATTCTTTGGGGCATACGCTACAATTTTAATTGGTATGATCTACATCGGTGTTCAAGGTCATCATGGTATTAAACAAATGAGAGCTACTTTTGATTCTAAAATGGCTATCTCTTTAATTACTATTGGTGTAATGGGTATGACAGTTGCATTAACTGTTGCAGGATACGGACAAGTACTAGTTGAGAGAGCTCAAATGGGTGCTACATGGGAAGCATACTTTGTATCTCAAGACTTCGTATGGTTTGTTCAAGGTCTTGGATGGAGACTTGCAATGGGTGTAGTTACTTTTGTTGGGTTTGTATTCTTAATTAAAGATTTACTAACTACTTCAAAAAGTGCAAGACACATAAGATAAGGAGAATAAAATGTTTGAACCATTTACAGACCTAGTACCTAGTATTTTTGGTACGTTAAATCAAGGTCCATTAACTTTAACTCTATTTCTTCACACGATAATTATACTTCCAATGTTTTGGATTTATAAATCTGAGAAGAAAAGATTAGAAGAAGAAGCTTAGAAAACTGAGGGGATTAATTTCCCCTCACAATTTAAGTTCAGTAAATTCGTCGAGACTTTAGCACTTTTTTAAAGTGTTAACGTCTCGACATATTAGTATTCATAGAAGGAGAAGAATTATGAAGATTGGTAAAATTTTAAGTTTAGTTGCTTGTACTGCATTAACTGCGGGAACATTGTATGCAGGAAGTTCAAAAATGAATTTCCCTGAGGTTTATGAGAAAGAATGTCAAGGTTGTCACGGACCTATCCATCAAGGTGGTGTTGGTTCTGATTTAAGACCAAAAGCTCTTAAAAAAATGGAAAGACATACTCTTAGAGATGCAATTTTAGCAGGTGTTACAAATACTGCAATGCCTCAATGGGATCACATGTTCTCTAAAGACGATGCTGATGGTATGGTTGACTGGTTAATGGATTGGAAAGACAATACTAACTATAAATTAGATTTCGATCAAATTCATGGTACATGGACTAAATTAGCTGATAGAGAAGCTTTAGCAAAAAAATATACAAAATCACATGACACTAAGTCTGTATTAGATATTACATTTGCAACAGAAAGAGATGCTTCTTTAGTTGACTTTATTGATTCAACAAATGGAAAAGTATTATCTAGACATAAAGCTGGATTTGCTGTACACGTTACAGTAACTAACAAGAAAAACCCAAGATATGCTTACTCTATCTCTAGATCTGGTAGATTAACTATGTTTGATATTGCAGCGCCTGGTCAACCAGCACTTGCATCAGTACAAGTTGGATTCGAATCTAGAGGACTTGCTGTTTCTCCAGATGGTAAATATGTAATCGCTGGTAACTACACTCCAGGTGGAGCTGTTTTATGTGACGCGATGACATTAGAGCCGTTAAAAGCTTATGATACATCTGCAGTAATTAACATGAAAGGTCAAATTGAAGCTTCAAGAGTTGCATCTTTAGCTGATACTCCTTATGGTCCTTACTTTGCAATGGCATTAAAAGATGCTGGTAGAGTATATATCATTGATTATTCTAAACCAGATTTCCCAATTGTTGGAGATGTTCCAAATATTGGTGAAGTACTTCATGATGCATTCTTAAATGAAGATGAAGGTAAAGATTTCGGTAGATATTACATGATTGCTTCTCAAGGAAGTGATGTTATTGGTATCGTAGATTACAAAGACAAAAATTTAGCTGCAAAAGTTTATACTGGTAAAAAATCTAAGCCACATCCAGGTCAAGGTTCTTCTTGGTATAACAAAAAGATGGGTAAACAATTACATGCTACAGTTACAATGAACCAAGGTTCTGTTGTAGTTTGGGATTCAAACTGGAAAGTAGTTAAAAAAATTAAAACTTCTGGTGGTGGACTATTCATTGGTACTGCACCTCATACTCCATACCTTTGGGCAGATACAGTACTTGGGAAACCAGCTACTTATAATGAAGTTTACTTAATTAACAAAGAGACTTTAGAAACTGACAAAATTGTAAAAGTTGGTAAAAAACAAGGTCAATTAATTGATGCTAAAACTAAAAAAGTATTACAAACTTGGGATGCAACTCAGTACAAAACTGTAACATTCCCAGAATCTAAACCAATGATTGGTAAAGATAAAGTTGTTGAATATACTTCTAAAGTTGGAGATAAAATTAAAAACCCTGTTCAACCTAGATTACTTCACGCAGAACCTGCAAACCATGGTAAATGGACTATGATTTCTGAGTGGACTACAGGTAGAATTGGTATCTATGAATCAGACAGTGGAAAATTTGTTAAATATATTAACAACTTAACTACTCCTACATTTACTTATTCAGTAGAGCATAGACAACATATCCCTGGTGCATAATCAGGATATTAATTATTCATCTCTTTTAAGAGGTGAATGATTATCTAAAGGATTAGAATGATGAATAACAAACTTGTTTGTTTTCTATTTTTAATCCTTTTTTTTTATGGAAAATTATGAAAAAAATACTACTATTACTTACTATATTTATTACATCAACCTACGCAAATAACATATCATGGTATGCTTCTTATGATAAAGCACTAGAAAAAGCTCATAAAGAACAAAAGAATTTAATGATTTTTATTGCATCAAATAAAGATAAGAATTCAAATAAAATACTTTCAGAATATTTTTTAAACCAAGAGTATATAGATTATATAAATAAAAATTTCATTAGTGTATTAGTAACAGTAGAATATAAAACGTCATATCCTATTGAATTATATTATACAACGCAATTTCCAAGTCTATTTTTTGCTTCATATAAAGATGAGTCATTTTTGACCCACCCTATTTATGAATTTAAAAGTAAAGAAGATTTTAAAAAAGTTTTATTTTCAATAGATTATAAATAATATAATCCAGCACCAACAATTAATGATAAAATAATAGTAAGTACTACTGTTGAAACATCATACATTCTATCACTAATTTCCATTTTAGTTTCTAAAAACTCAACAATCTTAATAGCTGGATAAATCATAAAAACTAAAAGAACGGAAGAAAAAACTAGAGTAAGTACTATTTCCATTTTATTTCCTATAAATATTTTGATAACTCAAATTGAGTCCACAGAGATTCAGCTTTATAACTTCCTGCATCTTTTGCTTTCTTTATATAAAAAGCAGCCTTTTTCATATCTTTAGGAGTACCTTGTGCAGATATATACATAAATCCTAAATTAATTTGTGCATCAATATTTCCAAGATTTGCAGATCTTTCATACCATTCAATTGCTTTTTTATTATCTATTGCAAGAGCTAAACCAACAGTATACATATAACCTAAAGTAAATGAAGCTTCAGAGTTACCTAAAAGTCCAGATTCGATAAATAAAGCTACCGCTCTTTTATTATCTTGTTTAACCCCTATTCCTTGCATATAGTTCTTTGCTAATTGAACCATTGCATAAGCATTTTTTGCATCACTAGCTTTTTCTAACCATTTGATTGATTCTTTTACATCTTTTTTAACACCATCACCATTATTATACATAATCGATAGATTGTGTGCAGCTTGTGAATTTCCATTATTTGCACTCTCTAGAAAATATTCATAGGCTTTTTTGTAATCATTATTTTTGTATGATTCTATTCCTGAATCATAATTATTTCCAAATAACAAAGAGGCACAAGCCAAAGAAATTAGTAATTTTTTCATAATTATTCCCTTATTAAATATAAACATAATTTTATCTAATTTTATACATATTTAATTGACGGTAATCAATTAAAAGATAATTTGATTATGTTACTATTATTCACTTAAAAATAAAGGAGTACAAAATGTGTTTTACTAAAAAAATACCACTTGTACTAATGTTTTTTCTTACATTAGGTTTTGCACAAGAACCAAGTGGAGAAAAAGTATTTAAACAATATTGTTGGGGTTGCCATCATCAAACTTCTGTTGCTTTTGGACCTTCATTCGAAGAGATTGCAAATAAAAGAACTATAGGTGAGATTCAAGGGCATATTATTGCTCCAAAATCTACATATAAACAATTAGGTCATAAAAGATCAGTAATGCCAAGTTTTAAAGATGAATTATCACAAGATGAACTAAATGCAATTACAAACTTTATTATCTCATTTAAATCAAAAGAGGGCAAATAATGTTCCGACTATCAAACTTAATCAAAACAACTTTAGAAAATGAAAAATCAAGAACGTTAAATGGTTCAATAATGATATGGAATTTTACAAATAGATGTAATTTACTTTGTCATCACTGCTACAGTAAAGCGGATGCAAATGAAAAAGATACCTTAACTTTTGAAGAGATACAACAAACTATTAAGAAATTAAAAGCTGGTGGAGTTAATTTTGTAATCTTCTCTGGTGGTGAACCATTATTAAGATCAGATATTTTCGATATTGCAGAATGTATGAAAGAAAATGGAATTATGACTTATCTTTCAACAAATGGTATGTATATTAAAGAAAGTAATGTTGATAAAATTATTGATACTTTCAATTATATTGGTATTTCTATTGATGGAATTGAAGAAGTTCATGATTACTTTAGAGGACAAAAAGGTGCTTATGCAAAATCCATAGCTGCTATTAAACTTGTTCAAGAACATGGTGGAAATGCTGGTATTAGATTTACTATTACAAAAGAGACTCAAGATAGTTTTTATAAAATGTTTGAACTTTGCGAAGAATTAAATGTAAATAAGCTTTATCTATCACACTTAGTTTATTCAGGACGAGGGGAAGACAATTTAGCTATTGATATTTCAAAAGAGCAAAGAAGAGAATATGTTGAGTATATAATTGATAAAGCATTTGAATATTATAAAGGTGACAGCAATATAGATATTGTAACTGGAAATATGGAAATGGATGCCATTTTACTTTTAAATAGATTTAAAAAAGAGTATCCAGATAAGGTAGAACTATTAGAAAAGAAGTTAGAATCATGGGGCGGAAATTCGGCAGGTAATAGACTTGGGAACATGGATTGGGCTGGAAATGTAAAACCAGATCCATTTTTTCCATTTACAGTTGGTAATTACTTAGAAACGCCATTTGACGAAATCTGGACTTCTAAAAGTAATGAATTACTTAATAAATTAAGACAAAGCCCAAGAGAAATCAAAGGTAAATGTGCAAATTGTGACTATATTAACATCTGTAATGGTGGTTCAAGATCAAGAGCATATGCAATTACTGGTGACTTATGGGAAGAAGATCCATCTTGTTATTTAACAGACGATGAAATTAGGAGAGAGAAATAATGAAACTTTTTAAAATTGCTTTAGTTGCAGTTATTGCGCTAAGTTCAGTATACGCAAAAGAAAAATACTTTGTAGTTGAGCGTGAAAGTTCTTCACTTGCTACAATATATAAAGGTCTTAAAAGAAGTAGTATCCCAGGTATGAGAAATATGAATCATGGGGTTGTTAAATTTGAAGGTAAAGATGGTTATGTAATTTCAAGAGATGGTTATGTAATTAAATTTAATCCTGAAACTGAAAAAATTACAAATGAATATAAAACTTCAAAATCTGCTATTGGATTTGTAATAGGTAAAAAATATGTTGCTGTTGCGAATTATGATGATAAAAGCGTTGATATTTTAACAAGAGATTTAGAACCGATTAAAAAGATTAAAACTGGTTCAAAAAATGTTGGTATTAAAATTTATAAAAACTATTTAGTATTTTCACAAATGGACAATGACACAATTTCAGTATATAAAGATATGACTGAAGGAAAATCTAAACCTGATTTTCAAGTATATAAAGAATTTAAAGAAGTTGGAGAATTACCATTTGATGCAATGATTAAAGATGGTAAATATATTGCTGGATTCTTTACATCAAAACATTATGGAGTAGTAGACTTAGATACTATGACATTCAAAAAAATCAAAATATATTTAGATGAAAAAAGAAAAATGGTATTAAAAGTTCCTCACTTTGGTTTTTGGTCAATCGGTGGAGACAAAGTATTTGTTCCAGCAGTTGGAGATAATAAAGTTTTAGTTTATGATAACAAATTTAATTTCATTAAAAATATTGAAACAAAAGGTCTTCCTGTATTTACAAGTTTAAGTCCAAAAAAAGACTTCTTAGCTGTTACTTATTCAGGAAAAGATTTTCCAACAATACAAATTGTTGATACTAAAACATTAGAAATTGTACAAACATTTACTTTTAATGGAAAAGTATTACATGTAAGATGGTCAAATCAAGATGATTATCTATATGTATCAGTAAATGATTCAAATACAGTTGCAGTAATTAATACAATAGAATGGTTTATGGAAAGAGAAATCTTTAATATAAAAAAACCATCAGGAATATTCATATATGAGGATGGAAAATAAAATGGCAAACGTATATTTAACAGGTGCAGGTCCTGGTGATGTTGAATTAATGACTTTAAAAGCAGCAAGAGTTGTAAAAGAAGCAGATGTATTAATTTATGATAGATTAGCAAACCCAGAAATTTTAGATATGGCACAAGAACATTGTGAAATGATTTATGTTGGAAAACAAGATGGTAGACACCCCGTTCCTCAAGATGAAATAAATGAAATTATTTATCAATCATCTTTAAAATATGATAACGTTGTAAGATTAAAAGGTGGAGATCCTTTCGTATTTGGTCGTGGTGGAGAAGAAGCAATATATCTTTTTGAAAGAGATGTGAAATTTGAAATTATTCCAGGGATTACATCTTCGGTATCTGTTCCTGCCTATGCTGGTATTCCTGTAACTCATAGAGGGATTACAACATCGTTTAGAGTTGTAACTGGTCATGAAACACCTGATAAGAAAATATCTCAAGTAGAGTGGCAAACATTCTTAAATGATGAAACTATTGTATTCTTAATGGGATTCCATAATATTGGATTGATTACTAGAAAGTTAATAAAACTTGGTAAAGATAAAGATTACCCATGTGCTGTGATTTCTAGAGGTTCAACACCTGAGCAACAAGTACTAGTATCTACTTTAGAGAATATTGCTAAAGAATCAAAAGGTATGCCAACACCTGCAATTATAGTTGTGGGGGAAGTAGTTAGATTAAGAGAGAAACTTAAGTGGTTTAAATAACCACTTATTCTCTTAAGAAAAGAAAGCTTCTAATCTTTCTTTATCAATTGTCTTAGCTTTACTATCAATTAAAGCCTCATTTTTAAATACTCTTAAAATTCTTGATAATGTTTCTGGAGAAATATTTAATATTTCTGCAATAATTATATTCTTAGTGTTAAAGAAATCATCCGTATGATCACATAAATACTTTGCAATTCTTTCTTTAGAATCAAGAACAACATGTAAAGATACTAATTTTTCAAGATTCCTAATTTTTTTAATTAATGATGTTTGTATTACAAAAGATAGTTTAGGGTCAGAATATATTAGTTCTTTTAACTTTTCAAAATCTATTCTAAGTATTTCACTATCTGTAAAACATTGAGCTGTTGCAGGATAAGGGATTGCATCAAAATTTGCCACCTCAGCAATAAGTTCATTTTGATGAAAATACTTCATGACAATTTCCTTGTCATTTGAAGCAGTTTTATATAGTTTGATAATACCTTTGGTAAGAACATAAAGAAATTTAGCTTCGTCACCTTCATAAAAAAGTATATTGTCTTTTGATAACTTTAAAGGAGTAGTTATTTCTTCAATTTTAGAAATAGTATCGTCGCCCAAATCTTTAAATAAAAAAAGATCTTTTAATTTAACTTTCACTATAGCTCCTGGGTTTTAATATACTTATATTATTTTAGGAATTATAGTGAAATATATATGTTAATTACCTGACTTAAATTAATTATTTGTTAAATCTAATTTATAAAAGTAGAACTACATATATTTTTTATTTAAATTCGAAGTATTCTTTCACCCATTTTTTTTCATCTTCTGATTGAAGTATGATTTTTGTAATTTCTTTTTTATTTTTATCTAAAATACTTAAAGTGTTATTTTCAAGTTTTAAAAACTCTTTACCCCACAATTTTTCTAACTGTTCTAATCTTAAAAAAACATCTTTTGCTGGTGGCTTTTCTTTTACATCAGTAATCTTACTTCTAATAGAGAATCCACCTGCTCTTTTTTCAAGAACATATGGCATATGTTTTTGTAAAATTGTATATACTCGTTCATTTTTTTCTGATGGCATACCTTGTTTTAGTGCTTCTAAGCCTAAAAACATAAATACTGCAAAAAAAGCGATAATTAATAAATTTTTTGATTTCATTTTTCTTCCTTCCAAGTTGAGACATACTGTTCTGCTTTTTTATCTAAAAATTGCATTCTTTCTTTTCCTTTTGGCATAGTTTTTCTATACCCTTTCATCTCTTTTAAAAAATCCACAATTGAATCTGGAATCATTTTATTAAGCCACATTCTTAAATGTTTTGCCATTGCAGGAGATGAACCTGATGTTGATACAGCAATTGTCAAATCACCTTTTTTTACGTATGATGGAAAAATAAAATCACAGTACTTTTGTAAATCAACGCAATTGCATAAACAATTATAATTTCTTGTTTCTTTGAAGATTGATTCTTGAAGATTGAAATCATCTACTGCTGCAATAATAATATCAAAACCTTTGATATCGCCTTCTTCATAAGCTTTTTTAGTATGAACTAAAGAATTCTCATCTATTAGTTCTTGAATATCATCGCTATAATCTTTTGCAATAAGTGTAATATTATTTGTAAAGTCTAATAAATGTTCTAATTTCTCGTAAGCGATATAACCACCACCAACAATTAAAATCTTTTTATCATCAAACTTCATAAAAGCAGGAAAATATGCCATAAAAAATCCTATATAATTTAATTTTTCACATTCTATCAAAAATAGGATGCTCAAACCTTAATTCAAATCAATTAGTAGAAAACTTTTTTATTGGTAGTAAAATTTTAAAACATGCGCCATAGTATTCTTTTTTATTAATAGTGAATTTTTCATTAGAAACTTTTAATACTCCATTAAAATGTTTGTGAATTATCTCTTTACTCATAAAAAGGCCAATACCAGTACCTTGCGATTTATGTTTTGTTGTAAAGTATGGTTCAAATATTTTGTTTATAATATTTATAGGAACTCCATTTGCATTATCTTGAATTGTGATTTTATAATCATATTTTTGTTCTTCTACTGTAATGTTTACAATTTTATTTTCTAAATTTTTCTCATTTAAAATATCTTTTGCATTATTTAATATATTTATTATTACTTGAGACATTTCGCCAAATCTTCCTTCTACTTTAGAATTAATATCTTTTATATTTACTAATAATGTAATATTATTACTTTTATAAGAAGCTTCGGTAAGTGATTTACAATGACTAATTACGTCTTCAATGTTAAATATTGTCTTTTTCTTGTCTTCTTTAAAAAAACTTCTAAAATCATCTATTGTAGTTGATAAATGTTTTGTATGTTTAATGATTTTTTCATATGATTCAATAATTTCCTCGTCATTAATCATATTCATTTTTTTTCTTACTTTTGCACCACTAGCTATTGTGCTTATAGTACTTAATGGTTGTCTCCATTGATGTGCAATATTCTCAATCATCTCTCCCATAGCAGATGATCTAGATTGTTGTAATAATTTTATTTTATTCGCATTAATCATATTATTTGCAGGTCTAAAAATAAATACTGCTTCAATAACTAAAATAAAGAAAGTAAATAATAATAGATATAATTCTCTAGTACTTAAAGCATATGTTTTATTTTCAACTTCTAATTGATAAACTGATACCACTTTATCAAAATCAATAAGTAAATTTTCAGAATTTTTTAATATATAAGTTAAACTATTCCCATTCCTACTTTTTTTGAATTCATTTGCATGTTTAAAAAACTTTTCTACTCTTTCATTTAATAACATTGGTTTTGAATAGTACATGTTAGACAATTTTTTTGACATTGGCAATGATATTAAGTATTTATGGCTTGTTTCCATGATTTTTAGTGATTCAGATAATTTATTAGTTTTATAATAAATTGCATTTAATGCAATCTTTTGAGTTAGCATTCTTTGCTTACCACTTATATTAATGATTTTTCCATAATCTGCTTGCTCCTCAATTAGATTAGATAAATTAAAATAAGCCAAAGTTGATAATAAGGCAATAACAAGAAGTGCAAAAGTATATCTAGTAGTAAAAGATAATGAATTAAAAAAAGAAATAAGCATATTTATTTGTTTATAAGTTTTAACATAGACTCAAATAATTCTTCTAAATCAATCGGTTTTGATATATTTTCAACTAAATCTTGAGCTAAAGTATATTCTATAAACTTTTCATTATTAAAAGCTGTTGTAAAAACAACAGGAACATTAGCATTAATCTTCCTAATTTCATCTACCATTTTCTGCCCGTCTAATACAGGCATTAAAACATCAGTTATAATTATATCAATACTATTTTCTTGATTTTTAAATATTTCTAAACCTTCTTGTCCATTTTTACAAAAAATTATATTATTAACAAAGAACCTCATGTTATGAATTACTTCACTACTAACCTCTTCTTCATCTTCTACATATAAAACATTCAATTTTTTTAATTCTTCAACGCCCAAGTTTAAACCTTTCTTAATAAAACTTATTAGTATAGCAAAATAATAAATTTATTATTTTAACATACATCAATAATGTTAATTATTATAAATAATGAAAAGTTGATATTCAGTACATTTATTAACCACTTTTTAAATAAAATGAAAATTGTTCTAAATCAATGTTATAAAAAAGTTTAATTGTTATACTATTTTTTTAATTTTAATTTTGGAGAAAATATGAAAGATGAAATACTATATAGAGTACAAAAAAATTTTCCACTTACAAAAAAACCTTTTGAACAAATTGCAAAAGAATTAAATACAACAGAAGATGAAGTAATAAAGATTTTACAAGAAGAAAAATCTAATAAAATTATTAGACAAACATCAGCAATTTTTGATACAAAAAGATTAGGTTATAAATCTTCATTGGTTGCTTTTGAGATTGATGAAGATAAAATTGATGATGCAGTAATCATTTTAAACTCACATCCTGGTATTTCACATAACTATGAAAGAAACCACAAATATAACATTTGGTTTACAATTGCAATCTCGCCACAATCTAAATCAAACCTAGAAGATACAGTTGAGCTTTTATCAAAGCTTACTAAAGCTAGTGATTATATTTTATTACCTACTTTAAAACTTTTTAAAATATCTGTAAAACTAGATACAACTAATAAACAAGATAAAAAAGAAAAAGTTGAAAAAAAGAAATTTAAAGATTTAGAATTAACGGACCATCATTTTAATATTATTAAAGAAGCTCAAAATGATATAGAAATAGTTTCTGAGCCATTTAAAAATATAATTGAAAAACTAAATATTACTTACGATGAATTCTTTTCTACCTTACAAGAGTTCCAAGACGCAGGAGTAATGAGAAGATTTGCATGTATATTAAATCATCGAAAAGCTGGTTTCAATGCAAATGCAATGGTAGCTTGGGATATTGAAGAAGGTGAAGAAGGTGAAAGAATTGGTGCAATTGCTGCATCTTTCTCAGCAGTATCTCACTGTTACTTAAGACCTAAGTACCCGACATGGAATTATAATTTATTTACCATGATTCATGGAAAAACAAAAGAAGATACACAAAAAGTGATTGAAAGTATTCAAAAAGAGATACCATATAAATCAAACATGCCACTTTATTCATCAAGAGAATTTAAGAAAATTAGAATTAAATACTTTAGTGACGAATTTAAAGAGTGGGAAAATACATATATAAATTAAGGAATTAAAAAAATGGAACTATTTTTTAAACTTGAAGCAGGATATTTAGGTATTGCAGTTTTTGCATTATTAGTTACACTATTTGTGACAACAAGACCTTTTGTTGCAAAAGGACTTTATAAAAAAGGCTTATTTTTTGTAGGTTCAGCATCTCTTTCATTTATTGGGGTACACTTTTTTGTAACTTCAGACCGTATGGTAGGAGTTGAAGATGCCTTTGAGAATGGTGAGAAAGTTGTTTGCGAAAGTAGAATGTTAAGAAAAGTAGCTCAAAGTGTTACTATAGAAAAATCTAATGAATGGACTTTAGAAAATCATATGTTTAGTTCACCAAACTATAGCAGAGCATTTTTCACTGCTAGATGTATTGAATATGTTCCAGTAACTCTTACAAAATAAATATAATTTACACTCCTTCTTTTAAAAGCCAAATATTTCAAAATTTGGCTTTTTTCACTAAAATTCATGAAAATTGCATAAAACATTCATAAAAATTTCATATTGTCTATAATTTAATCACATTTGCTACTTCATTGCTACTATTAAGGTATACACTTATAATTGAAAATTAAAAAAAGGATATTTAGATGAAAATTTTAAAAACTGCCTCTTTAAGTATTGCGGCATTAGCCCTTGCTACAACAGTATCAACTGCTGATACTTTAGACTCAATAAAAAGTAAAGGTGCCCTAAGTTGTGGTGTTTCTACAGGTATTGCAGGTTTCTCTGCAACTGATTCAAATGGTAACTGGAAAGGTTTAGATGTAGATATGTGTAAAGCTGTTGCATCTGCTGTATTTGGTGATGCTTCAAAAGTAAAATATGTTCCATTAACTGCAAAAGAAAGATTTACTGCACTTCAAAGTGGTGAAATTGATATGTTATCTAGATCAACTACATGGACAAATACTAGAGATACTTCTTTAGGTTTAAATTTTGCTGGTGTTAACTATTATGATGGTCAAGGATTTTTAATTTCTAAAAGTATTGGTGTAAAATCTGCATTAGAACTTGATGGTGCTACTGTTTGTATTCAAGCAGGGACAACTACTGAACTTAACCTAACTGATTATTTCAAAGCAAATAAAATGACTTATAAACCAATTACATATGATACATCTGGACAAACAATTGAAGGATTTAAATCAGGACGTTGTGATGTTGTAACATCTGATGCTTCTCAATTATATGGTTTAGTATTAAAAGTAAAAGATCCAAATTCTGTACTAGTGCTTCCTGAAATTATTTCAAAAGAACCATTAGGACCAGTTGTAAGACAAGGTGATGATAAATGGTTTAATATTGTAAAATGGACTCATATTGCATTATTAAATGCTGAAGAGATGGGTGTTACAAAAGCAAATGTTGATTCAATGGCAAATAGTAAAAACCCAAATATTAAAAGATTACTAGGAACTTCTGGTGAAGCTGGTAAAAACTTAGGATTAGATGCTAAATGGGCATATAATGTTATTAAAAATGTTGGAAACTACGGTGAATCATTCGAGAGAAATGTTGGAAAAGGTTCTCCTCTTAAAATTGATAGAGGTTTAAATAAACTTTGGAATCAAGGCGGACTTCAATATGGAGCTCCTATTAGATAATAAGGTATTGTGATACTACATTTATTTAATAAAAAGGGGAAATTTTATTTCCCCTTTTTTAATGACAAGGTAAGAAAATGAAAAAACACAAAAGAGCTCGACAACCTGAGGTTGCGTTTTATAACAATCCAGATAACAGAGCCATAATCTATCAAGTACTAGCATTAGTACTTATATTTATTACAGTATATTTTGTTATAAACAATATGTTTATTAATATTGAAAAACGTGGGATTAATACAGGATTCGATTTTTTAGGTTCAGAAGCTGGATTTGGAATTTTACAATCTTTAATTGAATATGATGAATCAAACTCACATGGGAAAGTCTTCATTGTTGGACTTTTAAATACAATTTTAGTTTCTGTTATTGGTATCATCTTTGCAACAATTATTGGACTTTTAGTTGGTATTGGAAGACTCTCTAAAAACTTTATGATTGCAAAGTTATCTATGATATATGTAGAAACTTTTAGAAATATTCCAATTTTATTACAAATTCTATTTTGGTATAATGTTGTATTAGCCTCACTTCCTAGTCCCAAACAAAGTATCACCTTTTTTGATGCTATTTTCTTTAATAATAGAGGACTTTATATTCCCAAACCTATCCTTGAGAGTGGATTTAATGCTGTTATAATTGCTTTTGTTTTAGCTATTGCTGCTGTAATCTATTTAGCAAAATGGGCAAATAAGAGACATGATGAAACGGGAGAAGAATTTCCCACATTCTTAGTTTCTTTAGGAATTTTAATTGTATCTCCAGTTCTTGTCTATTTTCTAAGTGGCTCACCTGCAACTTTAGAATTTGCAGTATTTAAAGGTTTTAACTTTAAAGGTGGATTAACTATGATCCCCGAACTTCTTGCACTTGCTTTTGCTCTTAGTATCTATACTGCTACTTATATTGCTGAAGCTGTTCGAGCTGGTATTGAAGCTGTGCCAAAAGGACAAAAAGAGGCTGCACATGCCTTAGGTTTAAAAGATTACATCATTTTAAAAAAGGTTGTTCTTCCTCAAGCACTTAGAGTAATTATTCCACCTGTAATTAACCAATATCTTAACTTGGTTAAAAACTCATCTCTTGCAACGGCAATTGGTTATCCAGAGTTAGTAACTATATTCTCAGGAACATCCCTAAATCAAGTTGGACAAGCAGTTGAAATTATTTTAATGACAATGGCTGTTTATTTAACATTAAGTATTTTGATTTCTGTATTAATGAATTTCGTTAATTCAAGAATGCAAATAAAGGAGCGATAAGATGGCGATTTATGAAAAACTAGAAGCTAAATCAGCTCCTTTAGGAACAAAAGGAATTATTCATTGGGTAAAAGAAAATCTTTTCTCTTCAATAGTTAGTTCAATCTTAACACTTGTATCATTCTATATTCTTTATATTATTATTCCTCCTTTATTAGATTGGATGATATTTGATGCTACATGGAGCGGAACAAAAGAAGAGATAACAAAAAATGGTGCAAGATGGATTTTTATTATTGAAAAATTTGATCAATTTATCTATGGTTTCTATCCAGAAGAATTATACTGGAGACCAAATTTAGTACTATTTATATTTACAGCATATGTATTTGCATTTAAATATTTTGATACAGTAAAAGTAAAAGCTTTTATTATCATATCTTTTCCAATCATTGCATTTACTCTTATCTCTGGTGGTTTTGGATTAGAACATGTAGAAACCGATAAATGGGGAGGATTACTTCTTACTATTATCGTTGCATCAGTAGGTATTATTGCATCATTTCCAATTGGAATTCTTTTTGCACTTGGACGACAATCAAATATGCCAGTAATCAAAACAATTAGTGTTATGTATATTGAATTTATTAGAGGAGTACCTTTAATTACATTATTATTCATGTCTTCAGTAATCTTACCCCTATTCTTTCCCGAAGGAATGGATTTTGATAAGCTGTTAAGAGCACTAATTGGTATTACATTATTTCAAGCGGCTTACATTGCAGAAGTGATAAGAGGTGGATTACAAGCTATTCCAAGAGGACAATATGAAGCAGCAGATGCTTTAGGATTAACTTATTGGAAAGCAATGGGATTAATTATCCTTCCTCAAGCTCTTAAAATATCAATTCCAAATATTGTTGGGTCATTTATCTCATTATTTAAAGATACAACGCTTATCTTAATCATTGGATTATTTGATATTTTAGCCATGGTTACACTAACAAATAGTGATACTAGTTGGCTTGGTTTTGAAACAGAAGGTTATGTTTTCGTAACAATGATTTATTGGGTAATTTGTTTTAGTATGTCTAAATATGCTAAATCAATTGAAGATCGATTTAATACAAATCATAAATAGTAGAAGAGAATAGGAAAAATTATGAGTGAATTAGAATATATGATAGAAATGAATACTGTTAATAAATGGTATGGCGACTTTCACGTACTAAAAGACGTTAATTTAAAAGTTAAAAAAGGTGAAAGAGTAGTAATTTGTGGACCTTCAGGTTCTGGAAAATCTACAACTATTAGATGTATAAATAGACTAGAGCCATTCCAAGAGGGTCAAATTATTGTTAATGGGTTAGAATTAACAGAAGATGTAAAGAGAATTAGAGAAGTAAGAACTCATGTAGGAATGGTATTCCAACATTTTAATCTTTTTCCTCATCTTTCAATTTTAGAAAATCTAATTCTTGCACCTACTTGGGTTGGTAAAAAGCCAAGAAAAGAAGCAATTGAAACTGCAATGCATTACCTTGAAAGAGTAAAAATTGCAGATCAAGCGGATAAATATCCAAATCAATTATCGGGGGGTCAACAACAACGTGTTGCAATTGCAAGATGTTTATGTTCTGACCCTGAGATTATGTTATTTGATGAACCAACAGCAGCACTTGATCCTGAAATGATTGGTGAAGTACTTGACGTTATGACAGAATTAGCAGATGATGGTATTACAATGGTTTGTGTTACTCATGAAATGGGATTTGCAAAAAAAGTTGCAGATAGAGTTATTTTTATGGATGAAGGACAAATTGTAGAAGAGAACACTCCACACGAGTTTTTTGATAATCCTCAGTCTGATAGATTAAAACTATTCTTAGAACAAATTTTAGACCATTAATAGTTTAAATAACAAAAAAAATCTTATTAACAAATACTCTAAAAAAGAGTATTTGTTGGTATAGCACTTTTAACACACTTTATCTTGTTAGCATACTATATTAGCTGTCTCTTATACACATCTCCGAGCCCACGAGACCAGAGAGGATCT
>CAJXPH010000007.1 GCA_913057765.1 uncultured Campylobacteraceae bacterium | reverse complement strand
TCAATCATTATCTAAAGTATTTATACCTTTCAAATGCAAAAATGAATTTTGTTTTTTATATTCTAAGGACTGTTCAATTGAACCAAATCTTTTTTGTAACCCAGACAATTTTTCAATTCTATCAAGAACATTTTCAATATCAAGTTCTTCAAGTTCAGATAAAGAGTCATTAAACTTCTCGAAAATATTATTTAATTCATTTATTGCTTCATCAAAAAAAGCAGAATCTTCTTCTAATAATTCTAATGCTGAATTAGCAGATGAAGTATAAGAAAAAAGAGGACTTGCTTTTTCCATAGCTTCTTGAATTTTTTCTTTTTTTGATAGTTTCTTTTTTATATCATTTAATTCATCATATTCTCCTATTTCAGGGTTAATAGATTTGATTTTTTCTATTTCAAACTTTGCAAATTCTTTTAAGTCTTCTAATTTTAGTTCATCATCATTTATTTTTTTTAATTCTTTTTTTATCTCTTGTAGTTTTAAAAAAGTAGCATCATAATTCTCTTTTAATACTTTAAATTCAGAAGATTCTTTCATACAAAGAGAATCTAAAAAAGAGAGTAATTTAGCACTATCAAAATCACTTGTGTCTTTTAAATGAAGATGTTTTATCAAAGTTTTAGAAAATTGATTTAAATTCTTTTTTGATATAGTTTGAGAATTTAAAAAATATCTTACTTTATCTTTTTTTATCTCTTTTATAATAATATCGTCATCTAAAGAAATATCATAAGCTTCATTTTCAATATTTAAACCATTTAAACTTACTTCACCTAAACTAGCCTTTGATTCACCAATAGCAAATAAAGATAAAATAGTTTGCATTAAAACTGATTTACCTGCCCCACTAGGTCCCGTAAATACGACTAGTCCAGAGTTTAATTCCATATCCACTTCATTGAATGAAAGGAAATCTTTAAGATAGATTCTATTAATCATTAAGTTTAATCACCCCATCCTAATTTTTTATTTAAAACTTCAAAAAAGTTTCTTTCTGTTCGATGGATTAATTTTGCTTTGTTTTGAGCAATCGTAACTTTAATCACTGCATTATTTTCTACTTCATAAGTATCTTGCCCATCAATTAACAAAACTGCTCCTTGCTCATCTGTAATTTTAAATTCAATTACAATATCTGCCGGCATCACTAGAGGTCTTTGAGTTAGACTATGAGGTGCAACAGGAGTTATAATAAAAGCTTCAGTAAGAGGATAAACAACGGGTCCACCAACTGAAAGATTATACGCAGTTGAACCAGTAGGAGTTGATATAATTACTCCATCTCCATAATATGAGTTAAAATAACTACCATCAATCTTTGCTTTTATAGTAATCATTGAAGATACAGTTTTTCTAGAAATTACAATATCATTGAAGGCAACAAAACATTTGTCATTAACGCAACACTCTACAAGCATTCTATTATCGATTCGGTAATTGTCAGATTTAAAATCATTTAAAAATCTTGGGAACTCTTCATAAATTATATCTGTTAAAAAACCTAAAGTTCCCATATGAATTCCAAGTACAGGGATATCATACTCAAAAGACTTCCTTACGACAGAGAGAAGGGTTCCATCTCCACCAACTGAAACTAAAAAATCAACTTTTTTACAAAGTTCAGCTAAAGGGATTCCTTCTTCATTTATCATGTTTGCACTGCATTTTTCTAGATATACTTCAATTCCATGAGTCTCTAGACATTTTTTAATTTCTAAAAATTCTTTTTTGATTTCTGGAGAATCAGGTTTTAACACTACACCTGCAATATTAGAAACTTTTAATTTCTCTGAACTTCTTGTTACTTTCAAGTATCTATTCCTATTCTTAAAATTCTATTTTCTTGCTATTATTCAACTCTTCTTCTAAAACTCTATTATTATAATGTTCAAATTTCTTTTGATTAGTAATTATTCTAGAGATATATGGTACATTTTTTCTAAGTTCATAATTTAAATCTTTAATTGCATTTTTAGCTTCAGTTGCCGTTCCATATAAACCATATACTACTCTATAATAATTATTTACTGAACCAATAGAATATCCAAGTGCATCATTTTTTATATTATGCATATTCAAAAACTTTTCAATACTCATATTTTCTTTTAAAAATGTAATTAACGTAATTGTATAATATGAAGAGTCTCTATTAAAAAATTCATCTTTTAATAAATTCTTTTGTCCATAGCTCTCAACGTAAACTATATCATCTTTTGAACCATCATAAGAAAAACTACTATTTACAATTTTTTTGTCTTCAGTATTTGATTTTCTATTGTATCCATTTTTATGATATTCTTTATAAAGTTTTTGATGATTTTTAATATTACTAACTCTTAAATTTTTTGTAGAAACATTCAAACTCTTAATTACTTTACTTGCCGCTTCCTTTGTTTCATAAGCACCATAAATTGCCCTTGCATATTCATCATTATCACCATATTTATAAGCTAAAGCATCATCTTCCATGTTATTCTTAATAAAAAACTGGTCAATTGTTGTTTTATTTAATTTTAGTTCACCTAAATCTACTGTATAAAAAGAACTCCCATCATTTAAAAAAACTTCATTTAAAATATTGAAATTTCCATTACTCTCAATAAAATATACATCTTCTAATTGTGAATGTTTGACAAATCTACTTTTATTTATATCTTCTTTTTTAACTTTTTTTGGAGGTTGTTTTTTTCTTACTTTCTTTTTAACAACTTTTTTTGGTTTTGGGTTAGGCTTAGAAGTTACTTTTGGTTTAACAACTTTTGTTTTTTTCTCTATTTCTAAATTTTTTTTGGGAGGAATATTTTTTTTTACTATTTTTATTTCATCACTAAGCTTTGGTTTTATTGCTTTTTCATTTTCTTTTTTATCATTTATCTTTAATTCAACAATGTTTCCATTTTTTATTCCATTTGGAAAACTCTTAGTATAAAAGTTTTGAAACTTTTTCATCTTCATAGAGAATGGTTTATTCTTTTTTAATCTGTTATTTAAACTTCGTAAAGCCTCTTTTGCTTCTTGTGGAGTTTTATATAGACCGTAGATTATTCTTGCTTTATCTTTATTTTTTCCATATACATGAGCTAAAGCTTTATCTCCTACCTCATATGTATTAAAGAAGTTTTCTACAGAATTTTTTGATAAAGATATACTTCCTATTGCAATTGAATAATACCTTGAACCATTATTTAGAAATTCTCTTTTCAGATTTTCTGCATCATTTGTACCTGAAGTATAAATTGAATCTTTTGCTTCTTTTAATTTAGGGAGATTTTTCTTAGGCTTTACATGTATTTTTTTAGATACTTTCGGGTTAAGTCTAAGATCTTCGTTATATAATATTTGATGTCTTTTTAATTTTGCAGAATATGGTTTATTTCTTTGTAATCTCGAATCTAAATTTCTTATATCAGCTGTGGCTTCCGTACCAGTTTTATAAACCCCTGAAATCACCCTTGCAAATTCTTTATTTTTTCCATATCTATAAGCAAGTGCATTTTTCATCTTATACGTCTTAAAAAAATCAATTGGGTCATGTCTATTTAAAGTAAGAGTACCTATACTTATAGTGTATAAGTCTGTTTTATCATTAAAGAATTCATCTTTTAAACTTATCTCATCACTATCAAGATTTTCAACATACTCAACATCTTTTTGCATACTTGCATTAAGATTTACAACAATAAAAAATAAAATAAGAAGATTTCTGATATTTAGCATTAGTTTCTCTCAAAAGTAGATGTTTTAGTGATTTTATCTAAAGATAATTTAAAAGAGGATTTAAAATATAGTAGGCATAAAAAAAGCCTCAACATAAGTTGAGGCTTTTTAAAAAGAAAAGGTATTAACTACCCGTTTCTTTTCTTGATAATTTCTTCAGAAACATTCTTAGGAACGTCCATGTAGTTATCAAAAATCATAGAATATGTTGCTCTACCTTGAGACATAGATCTTAAGTCTGTAGAGTAACCGAACATTTCAGCTAATGGAATCATTGCTACAACTAGTTTAACACCAGCTCTATCATCCATAGATTGAACTTGTCCTCTTCTTTTGTTAACGTCACCGATAACATCTCCCATATAATCTTCAGGAGTTTCAATTTCTACTTTCATAATAGGTTCAAGAATTACAGGTTGAGCAGCGTCTGATCTACAACCTTTTTTGAATCCCATTGAAGCAGCAAGTTTAAATGCCATTTCAGATGAATCTACATCATGGTAAGAACCATCATATAAATCAACTGCAATGTTAACTAATGGATAACCAGCAAGGATACCACCAGCCATAGCTTCAGCACAACCTTTATCAACAGCAGGAACGTATTCTTTAGGAACAGAACCACCTTTGATTGATGATGTAAAGATATAGTTCTCTTCACTATCAGCAGGTAATGGAGTAATATTTAAATATACGTGTCCATATTGACCTTTACCACCAGATTGTTTAGCATATTTATACTCAACTTTAGTAGCATTTTTAATAGTTTCTCTATAAGCAACTTGAGGAGCACCAACTTCAGCTTCAACTGCAAATTCTCTTTTCATTCTATCAACAAGAATCTCAAGGTGTAATTCACCCATTCCTGAAATAATAGTTTGTCCAGATTCTTCATCAGTTTTAACTCTGAATGATGGATCTTCTTGTGCTAGTTTTCCTAAAGCAATACCCATTTTTTCTTGGTCAGCTTTAGTTTTTGGTTCAACAGCAACAGAAATAACTGGTTCTGGGAAATCCATTCTCTCTAAGATAACTGGATCTACATCAGAAGCTAAAGTATCACCAGTGATTGTTGATTTAAGACCAACAACTGCACCAATTTCACCAGCATATAATTCAGAAACTTCTTCTCTTTTGATAGCATGCATTTTTAAAAGTCTACCAATTCTCTCTTTTTTCATCTTAGTTGAGTTCATTACATAAGTACCAGACTTAAGAACACCTCTATAGATTCTTGTGAAAGTTAATTGTCCAACAAATGGATCTGTCATAATCTTGAATGCAAGACCAGCAACTTCACCCTCATCAGTAGATTCAACAACAACAGGTTCACCGTCTTGTGTTTCACCTTTAATGTCTTCAACTTCTAATGGAGAAGGTAAGTACATTGCAACAGCGTCAAGTAAAGTTTGAACACCTTTGTTTTTAAATGCAGTACCACAAGTCATAGGAGTAACTGTCATATTAAGACAACCCTTCTTAAGACCCATAACGATTTCATCTTCAGTAAGTTCTTCACCTTCAAGATATTTTTCCATTAAATCGTCATCAGCTTCAGCAGCAGCTTCAACCATTTGTTCTCTATATTTTGTAGCAGTTTCTAATAAATCAGCAGGAATTTCTTCTACATGGTAATTAGAACCCATTTCAGCATCAATATCCCAAACGATAGCTTTCATTTGTACTAAATCAACAACACCTTGGAAGTTTTCTTCAGCACCAATAGGAATTTGAATAGGAATAGCGTTAGACTTAAGTCTTTCGTTAACTTGTGATTCAACATTAAAGAAGTCTGCACCAGTTCTATCCATTTTATTAACAAAAATCATTCTTGGAACTCTATATTTGTTTGCTTGTCTCCAAACAGTTTCAGATTGTGGTTGAACCCCACCTACTGAACAAAATACAGCTACAGCACCATCAAGAACTCTCATTGATCTCTCAACTTCAATAGTGAAGTCAACGTGACCTGGAGTATCGATGATGTTAATCATTAATTCTTCATTTGTTTTTGGGTGAGTCCAGTTACAAGTAGTTGCAGCAGAAGTAATTGTAATACCTCTTTCTTGTTCTTGTTCCATCCAGTCCATAGTAGCAGCACCATCATGAACTTCACCAATTTTATGCTCAACACCTGTATAGAATAAAATTCTTTCAGTTGTTGTAGTTTTCCCTGCATCAATGTGTGCAGCAATACCGATGTTTCTAAGTCTGTTAAGGGGTGTTTTTCTTGCCATCTTAGATTACCATCTGTAATGAGCGAATGCTTTATTAGCTTCGGCCATTCTATGCATATCTTCTTTTTTCTTAAATGCAGAACCTCTATCGTTAGCACATTCGAATAATTCGTTTGCTAATCTCTCTACCATTGTTCTTTCATTTCTTTTTCTTGCAGCATCTACTAACCATCTTAATGCTAAAGTTTGTCTTCTTACAGGTCTAACTTCAACAGGAACTTGGTAAGTTGCTCCACCAACTCTTCTAGATTTTACTTCTAAAAGTGGTTTAACATTTTCGATTGCTTTTTCAAATACTTCAATACCAGATTCTTCACCTCTAGTATCTAAGTTTGCGATTGCACCATACATAATTTTTTGCGCTGCAGATTTTCTACCATCTAACATTACAGTATTAATAAACTTTGTGATTACCTTACTATTGTAGATAGGATCAGCCATTACTTCTCTTACTGGAGCTTGATTTCTTCTCATTAACTTATCCTTCTACTTATTTCTTAGGCTTTTTAGTACCGTACTTAGATCTTGCAACAGTTCTGTTTGCAACACCAGCAGTATCTAAAGCACCTCTAACGATGTGATATTTTACACCAGGTAAATCTTTAACTCTTCCCCCACGTACTAGAACAATTGAATGCTCTTGAAGGTTGTGACCCTCTCCACCAATGTATGAAATTACTTCAAAACCAGTAGTTAATCTAACTTTTGCAACTTTTCTTAAAGCCGAGTTAGGTTTCTTTGGAGTAGTTGTATATACTCTTGTACATACTCCTCTTCTTTGTGGACATTTGTCTAAAGCTGGTGATTTTGATTTCTTAATCACTCTTTTTCGCTCTTTTCTTACAAGCTGATTGATTGTAGGCATTCTTTCCCTTTATTTATATTTAGAGTAATCTGGTAAGTAATTATAAAATTAAATATAGACTCTCTATTTATTTGGTTTGAGCTCTAAAGCGGCTCAGGCTTCTCGTTACACCCTCACGGTGCCATGACATATGATAAGAATCATAATCAAAACGATACTACCATTCTAGAGAAACGTTGAGTGTTTTCTAAAAAAGTTATGGATTATACTGAAGTGTGTCTTAATCTTTGGTTAAGCTTAATAAAACTTTTGTTTTGAACAAAACTTATATGTTCTATTCAAAAATTTAAACTCAAGATAATAAGCATGCAACATAAGTCTTATTTCACCAGTAATTTTTATTCTTTCAGTAAGGGACAACTCTTTTTTCAATATTTTATCTACTAATACCTCATCTAATCCATATATTGGGTCACCAACTATCCTATGTCCTATAGAATCCAAGTGAACTCTTATCTGATGTTGACGTCCAGTATAAGGAATTGCTTCAACAAAAGTTTGATTTTTAGTTTTATCATAAAATATTGGATTGATTAAAGTTGAGGATTCTTTACCATCATTTGAAGTTTGCATTTTAATATTTATCATACCTGTTGAATTAGTGATTTTCTTATCTATTAAAATCTCTTCTTTTACTTCACCTTCAACTAAAGCTTGATATCTTTTCACAAACTCTTTTTCTTCAAACATTGAACTTAATACAAAATGTGAATACTTATTTTTAGATACCAAAACAAGTCCTGATGTTTCTGCATCAATTCTATGAACTAAACTAGCATCTTTTCCAAATTGAAATCTAATTTCATCAAGAAGAGTATAATTGTTAGATCTGGCACTTGGGTGAACGATTAATCCAGAAGGCTTATCAAAAATTATAAAATGTTCTGTTTGAAAAATAGGTTTTAAACCTTTTGTTATTGGTTCATAAATAGATACTTCTATAAAACCAGATTTTAAAACAAAGCCTTTTTGCAAGCGTCGTTTTTTATCATCTATGATTCTACCCTTTTGCAATAACTTCATAGCCAAAGCAGGTTCAAGTTTTACAGTCTGAACTAAAAAATCATCTACTTTTTTGCCAGAGACAACATCAAATCGTTTTAAAACATAAGGCAAATGTGTCCTTTTAAAATAAATGAAACATTATACAATCTTTTAAATATCCTAATATTTAAATTGCTAATAAAGCTTTAATTTTGATATTATTTTCTCTTAAATCTATAAAGTTTCTAATATAATAACTGTGTCAATAGCTGACTCTATAGCTGCTTCCTTCATTTGTTGAGGAGTAAGACTTGAAGGGCGAAAAGATCTAAAAGGACTATCTTCTAAAACAATTTTTTCATTTATATGAATATCTGAATTTTGAATCGAATATATAGACTCTACATTATCTTCCAAATTCTTTAAATTATCTTCTAATACATTTGCATAAACTATATATTTATTATTTGCTTTAAAATCAATTTCAAATTCTTTAGTAATATTATGTTTAGCTCTTCTTTCATTGTTATAAATATAATATGCTGTTATTTCAAGTGATAATTTATGTTTCCCAGGTAAAACACTAACATCCATTGAAGGATACTGTTGAGAATCAATAATTTTTCCATCTAACGTTAAAGTTATATTTATCAGGAAATGATCATTCTCTAACAACTTAATTAAATCAACTGATAATTGTGCTGAATTAGTTTCATCTAAAGGATCAACATAAATATTTTTAGTAGAGCACCCAATTAAGAAGAATACAGCTAAGACCAAAAAAAATAATTTTCTTTTCATTAAACACCTTTTTATTCAAATACCCTATTTCATAAAATATCTTTCTTTCCTAAATTTACAGTGAAGGAAGAATCACTGTTTGTATCACTGCATCAGCAACTGATCTACTCAATTCTTCTTGTGATACCCCACTTGCAGAACGTAAATAACTATCTTTTAATATGATTTTATCATTTATATTAATATCAGTACTTATAATTGAGTAAGAAGCTTCAACATCATCATCAAATTTTTCTAAATTGTCTTTTAATACTTTTGCTGAAATTGTATAGGTTTTATTTGCTTTAAAATCTATTTCATATTCTTTTGAAAAGTTATGCTTTGCTCTTTTTTTATTATAATATGCCGTAATGTCTAAAACTAACTTATGACTTCCTTCCAAAATATTCACTCTTCCCGAAGGGTAACGATAGGCATCAATTATCATTCCATCTAGTTCAATACTAACTCCTATAGGAAAATTATACTTTTCTATCAACTGTTCTATATCCACAACTAACTTTGCCGTTTTTTCTGACTGTATAGGGTTATCATATCTATGTAAATTTGCACACCCTGAAAAAAAGAAAATCACTAAAATAGTTGAAATAAATAAATTTTTAATTTTCATTAAATACCTCTTGTTTTTTTATGAAAACATAATATACTTTTATATATAAAAAAGGAATAAATATGATTACATGTTATTTAAACTATATAATAGAACCAAAAAAAATAAAAGAATTTGAACACTATGCAAAACTTTGGATTCCACTTGTAAATAAATTTGGTGGAATACATCATGGATATTTTTTACCAAGTGAAGGAACAAACAATGTTGCACTTGCGCTATTTACATTTGATTCATTTGCAAGATATGAAGAATATAGAAATGCCTCTTTTAAAGATGATGAATGTATAAAAGCATTTGAATATGCAGAAGAGACTGATTGTATTATTTCATATGAAAGAAGTTTTTTTAGGCCAGTATTTAACTAAAACTAATATATCTAATAGAATAGAATTCATCTCTTATAATACTTCTATTCTATTCTTTCCATTTTTCTTTGCTAAATATAAAGCATCGTCTGCCCTTTTAATTAAAGAATCAGGAGTATCTTCTTTTTTGTATTCTGAGATACCTAAACTAATTGTCTTATTGCCAATAGATGAAAAGTTATAGCTCTCAACTACCTCCCTTAGGTTTTCTGCCAATATTAATGTTCCTTCAAGTGAAGTTTCTAAACATACAATAACAAATTCTTCTCCACCCCATCTAACAGATAAATCAGTTGAACGTATATGTTGTTTTAAAATAGTTGATAATTCTATTAAAACTTTATCTCCTATTTGATGTCCATATGTGTCATTTACCATCTTAAAAGAATCAATATCTAAAATAATTAATCCTAAAGGATGTTCATATCTTTTGCATCTTGATATTTCAGTAGATAATACCTCATTTAATTTTTTACGATTAAATAAACCAGTTAGGTTATCAATAAATGTTAATTCTTGTAATCTCTCATTGTTTAAAAAAATCGTTTTACTAAAACGTTCAAAGAGAAAAGCAATTAAAAATCCAAATGAACAAGAAGAAAGTAACCAAAAGTTATGCATAATAAATAAGTTTTCATCAAGTTTAAAGAAAAAGCTATTCCAAATAACTGTAATGAGGAGTAATATAAGCACTGTAATAGTTGAAGGAACTAAACGTAAACCAGAAACTGTAAAAATCCAAAAGATAATTAAATATAGTTCTGTTAAATAAGTTGTATATTCTTTTATATGCATAATTAAATATAAATTCCCAATTGCAGCACCTAGTACTGAGAATATCAATAAATAAACTATATATTTATACAAATGTTTCCAAAAAGTTAAAAGAGTTATTAAAAAAAGTAACGGAGCAATAATATAAAGATGTAGTGTTGTAGCTATAGTTAAACTATTTGAAGTTAATATTTCTTTATCAATCTGGGAATAAACTATATATAAAAGGCCAGTTAAAAGGCTTATAAGACGTATTTGTAATAACTTTGAAGATTGAATGAATTCAATATATTTTTCGTCATTTATCATATTACTTATTACCTACAATATAGTGTAGGTAAATTTTATCTAACCTAATATTAATAATTGGATTATTAATACTACTTATCTAGGAATAAAGTACATTACAGTTTCGTATATACCCTCCATGTAATGTCTAATGTAAATATTATATTCAGGATTTATATCTAATACTATTTGAGGAATCTTATACCAATCTTCTGCTTTGTGATAAATACAAATAGCAAGGATTGGATTGTATTTTTCGATGGTATTTTTTGCTCCAAGAAGAGTGTCTTGTTCTGCCCCTTCAATATCTAATTTTATAAAATCAATTTTCTCTTTTATTAAATTATCTATAGTATCAATATTTTCGGCTTGATAATCATGGGCACAATTATCTTGTGATTCTTGGGCTTGAGTACTTATCTGCTTTTTATTTCCTAAACCACAATTTATAAACTCTATATTTTCTTCAGATGAAAAATTCTTTTTTGCAATACTTATATGCAAATCATTTGGTTCAATACAATATATTTTTTTAAAGTCAGGAAAGTTATTTATAATATTGGGGATTGTGTCTCCAATATATCCACCACCATCTACAAAAACTATATCTTTTATAGAAGGGATTAACTCTTTATCAAAATATTGTTCTTCATGATCATTAGTGAAACCTTCCATAAAACCTAAATCAAAACTAATTTTAAAATTTATAACTTTCGTAAAAGTTTCTTTTGATTTTTCATCAGCAAGTAGATTATAAACCTTTGAATATTCTTCTTTGTTCTTTTTATAATCTTCTTTAAAATCTGTTATGAAAGGGGGGTCGAGAAGTTCAAGTCCAGAGTATTTAAAAAAAGATAGATAATTGACATTTTCAAAGCCTCTATCATCAAGTCCTTTTTTTACCTCTAAAGGACTTCCTGTAGAGACAGATAAAATCAAAGCATTTTTAGGAACATCATCTATTTTATAAACTGTTTTTTTTCTACTACTGTGAACTCTTGTAAAATCATCAATAATTCCATCAACTTGAATATGTTTTTGCACAGATTTACCAAGTTTATTTATACCTAATATAAATTTCTTTGCAGTAGTTGAGTTTATAAATTCTTCAACAAACTTTTTTTCTGTTTCATTAATATAATCAGTTGAAATTAGATTCATGTTAAAAATTAATATTGAATGTCAATAAGTGTTTTTAGACTCTTTACAGTATAAAGTTTTAAACTCTTACCTTTTTCACTTTTAAGTTCATTTGTAAAACCCTTTTTTGAAAATAGTATTACATAATCAGGTACGATATCAAGTTTCTCACAAATGCCTTTTAATCTACTTAATTCATTCTTCTTAACTTTATTATTATTATATTTACAACTTCCAATAATAATTTTTCCCGATTCTGTTTGAGCTATAATATCAAGTTCATTTTTATCTTCATCCCAATATCTTCCAATCTCTTCTATTGGATCATCTTTAAAACTTACTTTAATATATTCATGACAAAGTTGTTCAAAAATAAGACCCATGAATTCAGCTTGATAATTATTAAATCTTTCAAAACATTCATCATACTCTTCTCTTTTTACTCCTCTATACAAAGGAGATACAAAAGCAAACCAAAATCTTAAAAATGGTGTTGTAAAAAGAAGTTTATCTGATACATCATTTTTTTCAAAATTATTTGTAAGATGGTCCATAGCAGTTTCAGTGGTAATAACTTCTAACTCCTCAAGCTCATAAATAGCTTCAATTCCTTCTTCATAATCAATATCAGCTCTTTTAAATGCAGAATTAGTTCTTCTATCACCTAAAGCAATACCCGTTAATATTTTATGAAATGGTGCAGAATTTTTTGATAATTTTCCAACATATTCTTGTATTTCATAGTAATCATTTAAGATATGTCTAATAATTAAACTTCTTAATGGTTTAGTCATATCAATTTTTACATCTAATCCTCCAAAAACAGCAAAGTAATTTAATGCTGATTCAAGATCTTTTGGATTATTTTTTTCATAGAATCTTTGAAATTGTTCTAATAAGGGTTGGTTATTTGCAATAATGGGAAAGCCTTTAGTTATTTTCTTATAATTTTGCAATTATAGCATAATAATTTCAATATCTTTTAGATACAATCTTAAAACATATCCTTCATCTAAGACTTTTTATGAAAAAACATTTTATTGAACAATCTCTTATCTTCTTCAGCGTAACAAAGTGGGTACTTTTATCATCTGCTATTGGTGTAGTAATTGGTTCTATTGTTACATTTTTTTTAAATACAATTCATAAATCAGAAGAAGCACAATCCCTTTTACCTTTTGAATCTTATTATTTATTACCATTAGGACTTGTAATAACTGTTTTCATAATTAAAAAATTTGCACCAAATGCAACAGGGCATGGAACTGAAAAAGTAATTGAAGCTGTTCATAGAAGAGATGGGAAAATTGATTTTGCAGTAATTCCTGTGAAATTAGTAGCTACTGTAATAACAATGTTTACAGGTGGTTCAGTAGGGAAAGAAGGACCAGGTGCGCAAATTGGTGCAGGAGCAGCATCTGCAATATCACAACTTTTTAAATTTTCTGCAAAAGATAGAAAAAAATTAGTAATATGTGGTTTAAGTGCAGGATTTGCCTCAGTATTTGGAACACCGATTTCAGGTGCTATATTTGGAGTTGAAGTTCTAATCGTAGGAATTATCATGTATGATGTTCTTCTTCCTTCTTTTATAGCAGGTTTTGCCGCATATACTACAGCTAAATATTTAGGTGTTCATTATAACTACTATCTAATGGAATTGAATTCAATAAGTTTTAACCCTACCCTTATCCTTCAAGTAATATTAGCTGGTTTATTTTTTGGTATTGTTTCTGATTTTTTAATAACAGTATTAAGAAGAACCGAAATGGGGATAAAAAGAATAAATATAAATGTCTACCTAAAAGCTTTTCTGGGTGGTACTTTTTTAGTTCTATTATCGTTTGTTGTTGGTGACCAATATTTTGGATTAGGACTTGATACAATTTCTACTTTATTCTATAGTGACCCAGCTTTATCAGAAAGTGTCCCGTGGTACTCGTTTATAGCAAAAACAATTTATACGTCTATAACCCTTGGAGCAGGAGGAAGTGGTGGAGTAATCACACCAATCTTTTATGTGGGAGCAACTAGTGGACACTTGTTTGGAACTGTTATGGGTGACAATGTTTCGCTATTTGCAGCACTTGGTCTAGTAAGTGTATTAGCAGGGACAACAAACTCACCAATAGCTGCAACAATTATGGCGATTGAACTTTTTGGAATTGATATTGCTCATTATGCAGCAGTAAGTGCTGTTATTACATTTTTAATTACCGGACATAGAAGTGTTTTTCAATCTCAAATATTAAAAATGTCAAAATCAGATATGTTAAATATTGAATTTGGAGAAGATATCACCAAAAGTAATATCGACTTAAGTGTCAAAAGTAAAGCTAAAGTAGAAAGTTTAAGAAAAAAAATGGACTGGAGAGCTGAAGAATAAAAATGAAATTACGTTTTGGTACATTTAATTTATTCCAGTTCGTGGAACCTCCCTTTTCTTGGTATACAAGAAAAGACACCTTTAAACAAGAAGAATGGAAAGAAAAAATCACTTGGATAAAAAACCAGATCCAACAAATGAATTGCGATATTATTGGTTTCCAAGAAGTTTTTTCAAAAGATGCCTTAGAGAAACTAACGAAAGAACTTGGATTTGATTATTTTTATATGTCAGCAGAGGCAAGAACTTCAAAACAAAATCCTACAATTTATATTAGTACAACAGTTGCCATAGCTTCAAAATATCCAATAATAGAAACTTACAAAGTTCCAGTTCATGGTAAAAGTATTCAAAACCATAAATTTCAAGGTCATTTCAAATTTTCAAGAACTCCAATAAAAGCTCTACTTGAATTACCAAATAAAGAGAGAATTATAGTATATGTCAATCATCTAAAATCAAATAGATTAAATGAATATGAATATCTATTTAATAAAATACACACTTTAAAAGAAAAAAAAGAACAGACTAAAGAAGCTTTAGAGAAAAATTATTCAAAAGCGTTAAAACAAAGATTATGTGAAGCTTCATCCTTATATCAAGATATAAAAAAGACAAATACTCCTACGATATTTATGGGTGATTTAAATGATAAAGAGTTTTCACTTACAATAGATGCCCTAACAAATAAAGCCTATCATCAGAATATTAAAAAAGATTCTCTCATACTATATGATGCATCATATTTATATAGTAAAAAAGAATATAATCCTCATCCTGAACAAAAAGAGAAAAAAAGAACAGCTACAAGTTATTTTCAAGGATATGGAAATGTAATTGATTATATTTTTGTGTCAAAAGAATTTAATAAAAAAGAAAAAGATGCTATTGCCAAAATCACTTCATATGAAATATTTGATGAGCATCTTCAAAAAAATCATGATGGTTCAATTTTACAAAGTGATCATGCTCAAGTTGTGTGTGAAATTGAATATAAAGAAGATTAAATCTATTTTCCATTTTTAATTAGTTCACAATTCTCTTCATCTCTTATTTGAACCTCAACAATTCGATTATGCTTATTAATTTCTAACTGACAACATTCAAGAAGCATATCTTTTAAAATCTTTCGTCCTCTTTGTACTCTAGATTTTGCTCCTGATAAAGAAATATTTTCACTTTGCGCTAATTCTTGTTGAGTTTTGTTTTCCATTTCTGATAGTTGTATCGCTTGTTTATATTTATCAGGTAACTTTCCAATTAAAAAACCTAGACATAAAGAAAGTTCTTCTTGAACTGCTTCGTCTGAACTTATTTCAAAAGGTTTATCTACCCAATCAGGAATCTCTTTAATTGATTTATTTGTACGATAAAAATCTATAACAGTATTTCTTGTTATTTGATATACCCAACTCTTTAGTTTTGTAATATCATCTAAGGTATGAATTTTTGTATGTATCTTGATAAATACTTCATGTAAAATATCTTTTGCCATTTGCCTATTAGATACTTTACTACTTATAAATCCAAGAAGTTGTTTATGGTATTCAGTCCAAACTTCTTCTGTATTATTCATTATATTCCTTTAATCAAAAATATATCTAGATAAATTGAATATAAAATAAATATAAGGCAGTAACTATTAATAGACTTCCCATAAAAATGTTAAATATTTTGAGTCTTTTTTCTATTCTAAAAAAACTACTAATTTTATCTCCAAGAATCCCCCAAAATGAAAGTCCTAGATAACAAATAAAAAAGTAAATTGATATAAAAGTTAAAAGAATAACTTCCGATGATGAAAAAAGAGAAATCCCAGAAACAGAGGCAATCCATGCTTTTGGATTAAGCCATTGAAGTAAAAACCCTTCATAAAATTTTGGAATCTTTTGATTATCATCATTTATATCTAAAGGAGCAATAGATGTTATTATTTTATATCCCATATATATAATAAAACTAGAACCAAAAAAAGCTAAGTAAGTTAAAAAGTTTGGAAACAATTCTACTACTTTATAAAAGCCTAAACCAATAAAGGCCAAAAGAAGTGTAAATCCAATAGTTGCCCCAGAGATAAATGCAAATGTTTTTTTAAAACCATTATTTATTCCAGAAGAAACTATAATCATATTAACAGGTCCGGGAGAAATTGACATAATAAGAGAGAAGGTAAACATAGCAAGTATAGTATTCATAATAAATCCTTTTTTATCATCATTTTATATATAGACGATATAAAAAGAAAAAAGACGCAAAATTTATTTAATCTTTTGAAATCTTTGCAAAAATTTATTTAATTGATTAGCAAAACTTTGTGCATCTTTTGAACCAAAGGGAGCAGGACCTTTTGTAACTTCTCCACTATCTCTTATCTCTTGCATAAGGTTTCTCATTGCTAGATATTGTTTTATATTATCTTCTGTGTAAAGTTCCCCACGATGATCTATTGCATACGCATTTTTTGAAATAGTTCTATCCGCAAGAGGTATATCAGCAGTTATCACCAAATCGCCTTCTTCTAATAACTCTACAATTTTATTATCAGCTTCATCAGCTCCTTGATCTACAACCATATAAGTTATCAAAGAAGAGCTTCCGATATTTATTTTTTTATTTGCAATTACAATTGTTTCTAATTCTAATCTTTCAATTGCTCTAAATAAAATTGGTTTTAATAAGTTTGGAAAAGCATCACCATCAACATAAAGTATCATTTATACTACTATTTCCTGTACTCGTCCAACTTGACCATCCTCAAGCATTACTTTAATTCCTCGGGGATGATATTTAGAACTTGTTAAAAGTTTTTTCACAACACCTAAAGTACGTTTTGATGTTCTTTGGTCTTTTTTTAATACAATTTTTACTTTTAATCCAGGGGTAATATCATCACGTTCTCTATGATCTCGTATCAAGTTATATCCTATTATTTTTTGAAAGTATAGCAAAAAAAATTAATTCTTGTCATAAGGCAACTTTTTTACTAAAGAATAATGTTAAAATATGGATATTATTTTGGAACAATATATGAAAAAACTATTTATTTTACTTACTTTTTTTATCTCTTCTTTATATGCAAATATTTTGCAAGAAGCAATAAACAATGCCCCAATAAACTCAATATTAAAACTGCCAAATGGTATTTATTATGGAAACATAAAAATAAATAAACCCCTTACAATTATTGCTAAAGAAAAAAATGTAATTATTCAAGGTGAAAATAAAGATAGTGTCATTGAAATAACCTCATCTAATGTAATACTAAAAAACTTGACTATTCAAGGTAGTGGAAACCGAATAGATGCAAGAGATGCAGGAATAAAAATATCAAATTCAAATAATAGTAAAATCCAAAATTGTACAATCAAAGATTCTTTATATGGCATAGATATGGGAATGGTTACAAACTCTATAATTGAAAACAATTATATTACATCTAAAGATGTAGAGATTAGTCTTAGAGGTAATGCCCTGAAACTATATTATAGTAATGATAATATCATTAGAAACAATGAAATATATAATTCTAAAGATATTATATTTTCATACTCACATAATAACCTCATCACTCAGAATCATATAGAGAAATTAAGATTTGGTCTTCATTTTTTAAAAAGCAACAAAAATACAATTGATAATAATCATTTCGCATTTAACTCAGTAGGACTTATTTTTGGAGGGGCAAAAGACACCGTAGTTAAAAATAATATGATAAAAAGTAGTATAGGAAAAGCTGGAATTGGAGTTTTGATAAAAGGTGTGTCAAATTTTGTATTTAAAAATAACACTGTAACCTTTAACAATAAAGCATTTTATATAGATGCAAAACATAATGAAACTACAATTAAAAGATTTATTACAAACAATGAAATAAGTTACAATATGGAAGCTTTACATTTTCATGGTGCGATAAAACAAAACCTCATTAAAAAAAATAAAATACTTGGAAATATTGATGATGTAGTAAAAAGTGTTAGAGGAAATAGTACTTCAAAAAATATTGTAGAAGAAAATTACTGGGATCACTATTCAGGGTTTGATAGAAATAATGACAATATTGGAGATACAACATATAGAATAGTTCAATATGCAGATAGACTTTGGCACTACAATAACAAAGTCAAATTCTTTTATGCAACACCAATTATATCTATTTTAAATTTTATACTAAGTCTTGCACCTTTTATAGAACCAGTAGTTCTTTTAGAAGACACAAAACCTATTGTACAAATAAAGTAATACTACTCAGCTTTAAAAGATAAAGCTTTTTTAGCTTCATCAAGATGATAAAAGAAAAGTGCTTTAAAAATAAAAGTAACTTTTGTTTTTTTCTCTTCACTAGTATCTAGAATTGTAAAGTCATAAGTTCCACCAGTCTCTTCTTTAGACTCAACAGTGATAATTACTTTTGCTAAAGCTTTCATCATGTTCATTGTGGCTTTATATTCTTTAGGTGCAATTCCATTTAACATATCGCCACCTTTATCTTCTCTTCTAATTGCAGCGAAAAGAATTTGGAACGTATCTTTGTACATTGACTTGCTTAAAGTTATTTTTGATTTAGAAGTATGAAACATTCCTGATTTATTTAATAAAGGGTTTGGCGTTTCTGCTCTAATTTCTTCAATCATTTTAAGAAAGAAGTTTTTCCCTCCCATTGCATTAGCAAATGCTAAAATCTCAAAATGTATCTCTTGTTTTAAATTGTTATCTAATTTATTAAAATCCATAATTCTCCAAAATGTTTTGTTTTTCGAAGTATATCTAAATTGATTGAAAAGTCATAATAAAGGTTTTACCAAAAAGAAGGGTTGTTTTTAATTTCATTAGCCCACACATGATATGCAATAAAATTTAAATGTAAACCATCAGTAGAATATGACTCTTTTAAAACTTCACCTTCACTCATAATTAGATTTAAATCCATATAAGATAATTTTTCTCTTTCACAATAGTTTTTTACTAAAAGATTAAACTCTTTTACTTTTTTATTAACTGTTGTCATTTCAGTAAAAAGAGTAGATTGTACGACAACATTTGTATTCTTTGATTTTAGAGTTTCTAATATTCTTTTGTAATTCTCAAATACATTTTTAATAGGAATGGATGAACACAAATCATTTATTCCCGCCATGAAAAATACAATTCTAGGAGAAAGTTCAACAACAGAATCAATTCTATTTAAAATACCGAAGGTTGTATCTCCACCAATTCCTAAATTTAAAATATGTTCCTTAGATAAAAGTTTATTCCAATCAGCTCCTGCTGTAATGGAATCCCCTAACATTACAATATGAATATTTTTTTTCATCTTATTTTAATGCAAAATCTACAGCACTTAATACATGTAACTTTGTCGTATCATAGATAGGTATTTCTACATAGCCTTGTTTAATAAGCATTGAGATTTCTGTACATCCTAAGATAACACCTTCTGCCTCATAATCCTTTTCTAATCTTTTGATAATTTTAATATATTCATCTCTAGATTTTTTATTACACTTTCCTAAACAAAGCTCTTTATAAATTACGTCATGAATAATATTTTGTTCTTCTTCATTTGGAATAATAACTTCAATTCCAAACTTTTCTTGAATCCTATCTTTATAAAATGCTTCAGTCATAGTAAACTTTGTACCTAAAAGTGCTACTTTTTTAATTCCATCTTTTACTAATGCTTCACCTGTTGCATCAGCAATATGGAGTATTGGAATATTTATATTTTCTTCAATTTGCGGGGCAACTTTATGCATAGTATTTGTACAAATTATTAAAAAATCTGCATTTGCAGACTCAACAGCTTTTGCTTCATCAGATAAGATTTTTGCAGTTTCATCCCAAAGTGCACTATGTTGAAATTTTTCAATTTCTTCAAAATCAACACTTGATAAAATTATCTTTGCACTATGTAGTCCACCTAGTCTACTTTTTATCTCTTCATTTAGTAATTTATAATAAGTTGAAGTAGATTCCCAACTCATCCCACCAAGCATTCCAATTTTTTTCATATATTATTTCTCCAACGCTAATTTAATACCGAAACCAACAAATAAAGTTCCTACTATCTTTTTTAAATATTTAGTCAATTTATCTGTATAAGAAACTTTGCTTGAAATATTTAAAGCCATATAAGCCAAAAATATATTTGTCAAACTTCCAAATAAAATAAAAACCAAACCTAATATCAATAATGCCATACTTTTACTATCACTATTTACATCAATAAACTGAGGTAAAAAAGTAATAAAAAATATAGCTATTTTTGGATTTAATGAATTAATTAATACTCCATTTAAAAATACTTTTTTTAAATTTTTTGTATCAGAAGAAGATTTATCAACAACCATTTTCTTATTCTTTGTAAATATCATAGATATACCTAAATAAACTAAATAGCAAACACCAATATATTTAACTATCAAAAATGCAAACTCTGAGCTTTGTAATAATGCACTTAATCCAATAACAGCTAAGAATACATGGAAAAGACATCCAACATTTATCCCTAAAGTTGCAATAACTCCAGATTTAAATCCCTTTTGGAAAGTATTAGTTAAAATATATAACATATCTGCACCAGGAGTTATATTCAATAACAGCCCTGCAATTATAAATAAATATAAATCAGTGATACCATACATTTTCTATCCTACTTTTTTTGAAGTATCATATACTAGTTCATAAAAACTGTTATTGTTAAATTCAAACTCTGTTATTACTTCAAGTCCAAGTTTCCGAACATGAGCCTCATAAGACCTTACATTTATTTTATTAATAAATGTTACAAGAATAGGATATCTTTTATTCATTTCTTCTCTTGCAAATTCAAAGATACTTTCAAATACTCCACTTCCTCGACACTCTTTTGAAACACAGATTGGTCCATATTGATATGAATTATTCATTGTAAGTTTTTGATTTTTATATTCCAACGTTTCTAAGAAGCTCGCCATATATTCAAACATTGGCCAGGCAACCCAATATTGCCAAGAAGCACACATAACATATGAAACAACTTTTTCATCTTTTAAAGCAATAAATACTCCATCAAGTTCAATTAACTTTTCAATTTGATCTATGGTAAAAGGTGTGGTAACAAAACCATCATCTTTTTCATCATCTTTTAAATTACTAACTAAGTTTTGGGCTTGTAAATCTAATATAGAAGGAATGTTTTCTTTTGTAGCTTTTTTATAATTTATCATAATCCATCCTTTTCGTTAGATAGATTATAATAAAAAATATTTTCTTTGAAGTTAAATTTAATCAATTTCTAAAAAAATTGATAAAAATTTTATTTACCGTCAAACTCTTTTTCATCAGTTTTTTGTACAACTTGTACTGCAATCTCATTTACTTCTCTTGCAACTTTATTTGCTTCTTCTGCAGATTGAGCATTTTGTTGTGTTACTTGATCAAGATTATTAACAGTATCGTTAATTTGTTCCATCGCATTGAATTGTTCTTTCGAAGACTCTGAAACACTATTAATTAACTCTAAAGTATTATGAATATTACTATTTAATTTGTCATAACCTGCAATCATATCAGTTGAAATTGATTTACCACCATTTGCTTTTTCAGTAGCATTCTCAACTAAATCTTTAATCTCTTTAGCGGCTTCCGCTGAACGTGCTGCAAGGTTTCTTACTTCTTGTGCAACAACAGCGAAACCTTTTCCTGCTTCACCTGCTGTAGCAGCTTCAACCGCAGCATTTAAAGAAAGGATATTTGTTTGGAATGCTATTTGATCAATTACTGTAATAGAATCTGCAATCGCTTGTGTTTGCTCATTAATTTCATCCATAGATGAGGCAGTTTTAGAAGCTAGTTCTTGTCCAATTGAAACTGAACTTGATACATCATTTGCATAATTTGTCATTTGCGCAATATTTTGTGAACTATTTTGCATATTAGCAGTAATTTCTTCAATCGCTGCAGCTGTCTCTTCAAGTGATGCAGCTTGATTATTTGCAGAACTAGTTAAACTATCTACATTAGTAGATAATTTATCTGAATTTGAAGATAAAACTAATCCAATTTGCTTATTTTCAACCAACATACTTGTAATAGCAGTTCCTACACTATTAACATCATTACAAAGAGCTTTTAAATCACCCTCCATAGTACTAACATCAATTTTTGATCTGTAGTCATATTGCGTATATTCAGATAAAACACCCATTGCACTCTTGATATTTGCTTCTACAGCAACTAGCATTTCATTAATAACATCTTTTAACTCATTTAAAGAAGGATTCGAAGTAGAACCCTCTATTCTTGCATCTAATAAACCTTTTTTAGCTTCATTTGCACAAGAAATTGCACTATCAACTAAAGTTCTATCTTTTTCGACACCTTCTTTAATTGCTAAAATAGAACTATTTACAGCTTCTGCCATTTCTCCTAGTTCATCTTTTGTTCCAAGGTCTAATAACTTAGCTTCTGTTGTTTCTTTATTCATATATTTAAAAAATTCTAATAATCCATTTTGAAATTTATTTAAAGGTGTTTTTATTGAGTTTGTAACTGCAATAATAGTTAAGAAAGATAATACAAATGCAATAGCTATTAATGTATATAATGTATATAGTGTACTATCAATTTTATTCAATGCTTTTTCATAACTTATTTGATTTTCTTTATCAGCAACATCATTGATATTTTTTAGATCTCTATTTAGTAATGAAAAAACCTCGTCTGTAACTGAAAGCATTGGAGTCGCCATTCCTACATCCACAGTTAACATATCAAGTGCATCCGCAACTGCTCCAATATATTCTTTTTCATTTTTTGAAACTTGTTTTAATATCTTCTTCGTTTTAGCATCAATACCTTTTGCAGCAAGTAAGACTTTTAAATCTTTTTCCATCTGTTTACCAATTTTTGATAATAAAGCAAGTTGCTCATCAATTTGTGACTGTTCATATCCACCCGTAGCAAAACTAAATACTTTATACATTACAGAGTTGTAGAGATCAACATCAATAAGTAATCTACTACTAGCCTTATATAATTCAAATTTCACTTCAACGATTTCGTTTAAAGTTTCTTTATCTGATTTAAGAGCATTGTTAGAGAAAATTGCTAAGACTACTAAAAATAAAACTGCAATAGCGGGAGCTATTATAAGCTTCTTACCTATGTTCATATTGTTTAAAAATAACATGTTGGATCCTATCTAGATATTAAATAAAATAAATACACGTAATATACTTACTTTAGTTAATATTATAATGAATTCTTGATTAAAAAATCAAGAATTCATTAAAAGCTTGCTACTTATAGTAACCTGCTCCAATTAATTGATTTTCACCAATTCCTATCACGAATGATGATTTAGGTGCTTGTTTTTTAGTCACAGGATGTGCCCATACATAATCACTCCAGCCAGAACCATCAGCTTTTACTACATCAATAAAGTTTTTGAATAATTGATTACCCGCTTTATCTTTATATCTATATAAGTTTTTACCTTTAATAGGTTTTTTTGGATGACCTGTAATTATACCTTCAAAGTCATTTGCCCAAATGTATAATTCACCTTTATCAAATTTTCCGCCTTTAGTACCAATCTCTTCAACACATTTTGCAACTCCAACTTCGTCACAAAAAGCTTTTCCTGCCATAACATGTGCTTTTACTTCATCAGCTGTAAGAGCGAATGCATAAGTTGCACTACTAATTAATAATGCTGCCCCTAGTTTCATTAATCTTCCCATCAGTTACTCCTTAAATTGTTTTCTAGAATCAGTTTACAGAAAAATAATTAAAATCATCTTAATCATTTTAATTATTTTTAGCTATATTTAAGATTTTAAGACAAATTTTAAAGATAACTACAAAATGCTATTCTAGTGCTATTTTATACAAATAAATCGTATAAATATTGTGAATTATATGATGTTATTAAATAATTTTACAGCTTCATCTTTGTATTGAAATAATATTGAAAAAACTTATTATAATAAAATCTTATTTCGTGTAGAGACTTTCTATTAGCATTTTTAAGTATTATTAAATTATCTGCGGTTATTTTTAATGATTTTATTTTTAAGTTTATCAATCATATATTTAATTAATTTTATCCAAACCTTCAGATGAAAGTTTGTAAATTGTGGGAGCTAATCTATCTATAAATGTTTTATGATGAGAAACAATTATCATAGACTTTTTTATTGAATTTAGTATATTGATTATTCTTTCTTCTGCATTTTCATCTAAGGCATTTGTTGGTTCATCAAGAAGTAATATTCTTGGTTCTGTAATTAAAATACCTGCAAGTGCTATAATTTTTTGTTCTCCACCACTTAGATCATATATATTTCTATTCTCTAAATGTAAAATTCCAAGTTCTTCTAAAATAGTACAAGACTTTGCGTAAGCTTCCTCTTTATTTGATCCTTTTGCTCGGAGTGCAAACATTACATCTTCAATAACAGTTGGACATAAAAAATGATCACTTACATCTTGAGGGAGATATCCTATATCACTTCTAAACTCTTTAAAGTCATTTGGTTTCTTCATCTCATTATGAAATAAGAAAACTCCACCATCTTTTTGTTTTATAAGACCTGCAACAATTTTAAGTAAAGAACTCTTACCACTTCCATTGGCTCCAATTATTGCAACTTTTTCTTCATGAGAAACATTTAATGTTACATTTTTAAAAATCTCTTTTGTTGTTTCATAAGAAACTTCTTTTAAATTTATTGAACAACTCATACTATTACCTTCTTTACAAATAACATACAAACTAAAAATATCAAAATCAAATCATAAAAAGATAGTTTTGAATTATTAAGTAAATAGATTCTACCGTGAAATCCTCTAAGTTGAAAAGAGTCTTGCATAGCATTTGCCTTTTTTATAGATTTTACAAAAATGTGTCCAAATAAGTTCCCATATGTTTCATATGTGAAAAGAGACGTTGAAGACCTAAAACCTCTTGCTCTTAAAGTTTGTCTAATTTTTTTCAATTCGTCAGTTAATGTTTGTATCATCTTCAATGTAAAATATACTGAGCTAACAAACTTTTTGGGAAACCTAAGTTCATTTAACGCTCGGACAATATCATAACCACTAGAATGAGAAAATAAAAACAGATTAAACAAAATAATCATATTAGTTCTAATATAAATATTTAAAGCCTCTTCTAATGAACTTTGAATTAAAAGAACAATAAAAATCATTGAGATAAAAAGATTTAAAAATAAAAGCTTTTTTAAAACCTCAAATATAATTCTATACTCGCAAAAAGCTACAAAAATTATTGGTAAGACATATATAAACTCAATTTTATTAAAACTAATAAAAATTGAATATAGAAAAGCGGATACTAAAAGAACAGAAGAATTGAATCTACTCATTTTTTTATTCTTTTTAATAACAAGAAAATTATACCAATTAATAAAATTGCAAGTATTGATTGAAAAAGACTATTCTCTGGTTTAATATCTTCTACATCTTGTTTTGATTTGATACTTTTAAGCTCAAACTCTTTTTCAACTGCATGTCCACCGATTGCTTCAACTTTTACAAAAAGTTTTGCTTCAACTTTTTCTATTATATATTCACCATTTTTATCCGTTGTTGCACTAGTCAAGAGTCTTTTCTCTTGATTATATATATCTACTTTACAATTTTTACAAGGGGCTCCTGAAGCAAAGTAAGAACTAATGTAAATACTTTTTTCTTCTTCAAATAAAAATAAATTTAATTTGTGAGCAAATAAAATATTTACTAAAAAAATTGATAATAATAGTATTCTCATAGATTAACTTCTTTTAAAAGTGTAGGTATAGATTTTTTTAAATAATTAATTAAAAATAATGTAATTAATCCTTCTATTACCATAGCAGGTATATTTGCAAATATTATCATATACGAAGCATACAAGTATTCTTCTTTGGAGAAAGCTAAAATAAGAGCTAGAAAAATAGTTGATAAAAATACAGCTAAGAAACCAATTGAAAAATATTTAACTTTTTCACTTAGGAAATTTAATAAACCATTTTTTGTAATCAAGTATATTAAAAATGCAGGTAATGCCATTATTAATAAGTTTGAACCAAGTGAAGTTAATCCACCATATCCAAGAAGTGTTGCTTGTAATATAAGTGCTATTAAAATACTTAAAAACACCGAGGAACCTAAAATTATTCCAATCACACCTAATAGAATTAAATGTATTTGTGTAGGGCCTAAAGGTATGTGAATAAACGAAGCTATGAAAAAGATAGCTCCCATAGCTGATATAATTGCAATATTATTATTCTTAATTGTTTTAAGTGAATATAAAACAAATCCTAAACCAATAATTGATGAAACAATTACAACTTCACTTGATAAAATTCCATCAGAAATATGCATTATCTAATACGCCTTTATCCAAAGTAATGCGCCATTCTCTATAGGATACATTTTACCATCAAGTTTTTTTTCACCCTCTTCTATCAAAGCTGCAAATCCCCACCAACCTTTATGATTCATTACAAAAGAAAAAATACCATTGTCATCAGTTTTTACAACTTGTGTTATATGCGCATCAGTAGGAGCTTTTAAACCAAAGGTATTGTATAACTCAACTTCTACTTCAATATTAGAAGCAGCCTTTCCATTATGAAGAACCTTACCTTGAAATAAATTCCCTTTATAAAGCCCAAAAGGTTTAACCATTGGAATGATTTCATATTTTAAACCAATAGGATTATCCCAACCATCTTCTCTTCCAAATGCACTAACTAATACTTTTGGAACATGTAATATAAATTTCTCTTCACTTGCTTCAAAATATTCTTCAGGTTGAACATAAAAACTATATACACCTGGTTTTTTTATATTATATGAAGACTCCCATGATAAATGTTTATATTTTTCTATTTTATGTAATGATAAACTTTTATTATTTACAAATATACCTTTTGGTTTTTCCATAGTCATACCAGTTTGTTCAAAAGGATGAATAAACATTGTTTCTAATTTTATCTTGTTATTTTGATTGTTAACAATATCATTTGTTGGAATTAATGCAAGAAAATGCGCATTTGCATATAAAGAGAAAAGAAGAGTAATTAAAAACTTTTTCATATATAACCTTTAAAATTTTTATGATTATAAAACTATAGCTTTTATATAACAATAAATTAGCTTTTTTCTTATGTATTTTTTGAACTAAAATAATTAATTACATATTTTCTAAGAATTGAAAAAAATGATTTAATAAAAATACTTACTAATACTCCTAATTTTTTCCTACTCATTATGTTATAATTTTAATAATAAAACCATTCTATATAAGGACTATTTATGAGTTCAATTAGTAGTAATTACGATAATCACGTATCAATTGTAAAAGATTTAAAAATGGCTGATAGTTTCTATGAAGTTAGAGAACCACATAAAGAAGGCTTTGAAGAAATTTATAATAAAGCAAAAAATGAAAATATAACAATGTCCTCTGCAAAAGATTTTTTAAACTCTTTATCAAAAGATGATTTGAGTACTTTACAAAACTACACTCTTTTAGTGAAAGAAATAAATGTAAACTCTTTAAATGATGAAGGGGCATATAATTTACTTCTACATCATTATGAAAAATATGATTTTAACAATGATGGATTTGTATCAAATGGAATTGGAAAAAGTTCTGAACTAATTCCTAAGAATATGCCAAATTTAGAAAAAGAAGCTTTTGTAAAAACTTTAAATGAAATGGATGAAAGAGATAGATTTATGACATTAGCTTTTGCCTTTCCATTAAAAATTGATATTGAAGGTGTTACTACTAGTTCAAATACAAACAATACTTTTTTTAATTTCGAACAAATAATAACAAACATCGATAGAATTTTAAATCCATTACCTGGAGAGAAAAGAAGTCCCCAACTATTGTCTACTTTTGAACTATTTAAAGAAATGTTTACTAAAAATTATAAGGAAGAGTTAGAGCCTGTCT
>CAJXPH010000006.1 GCA_913057765.1 uncultured Campylobacteraceae bacterium | reverse complement strand
CGAGATCCTCTCTGGTCTCGTGGGCTCGGAGATGTGTATAAGAGACAGGCATAAATCTCATCTGTCCTTGTATCTATTATTGCTTCGTATTTTGTTTTATATATTGCATTTTGTATTAAGTATTTAAATTCTAATGTATTCATAAAAAGAATACTAGCAAAATAAATCTTAATTGTTAATAATGATTATCATTTTAAAATGAAAAATAATTTAATGCAATTAAAAAAGAGAAAGGATAAATTAAGACATTCATATATCTAAAAAGGAAATTCATTTTTATATTTGGCATAACTTCATCAAGAGAAATTCCATTTGACATTTTTGTCATTATATTTATTTTAAATGCAATATCTAAGAATTTTATTCCTACAATACTTAACATCAGAAAAGTATTATTTTGTAAATATATAACTAAAAAAATAGCATAAATAAAACTAGCATTTAATAAAAAGAAAAAAAGTATATTTGTTCTGTATATTGAGTAGTTATTTGATAATAAGCCGTGTAAGGTTTCAGATTTTTGCCAATTAGACTCAAAAAGTTCAATTGCAATAAAAATAAAGAATAAAGAGATAATATCCATAAGTATTAAATATTAGGGGTGACCCCTAATATTTTAGTTTTCTTCGATATCTGCGAATTTAATTTTTTGATCTTTATAAAGACCTGTTCCAACTGGAATTGTTCTACCAATTACAACATTTTCTTTTAAGTCTTCTAACATATCCATTTTAGCTGAGATTGCAGCTTCTGTTAATACTTTAGTAGTTTCCTGGAAAGATGCTGCTGAAATAATAGAATCAGAAGTAACAGCTGCTCTTGTAATACCAAGTAATAATGGTTCAGCAATTGCAGGTTTACCACCAAGCTTAATAATTCTAGCATTTTCAATTTTAAATCTCTTTTTAGAAATCATATCTCCGATGATAAACTTAGTATCTCCACCATCAAGAATAGAAACTTGTCTTAACATTTGAGAAGTAATTACCTCAATATGTTTATCAGCAATATTTACCCCTTGAGATCTATATACTTGTTGTACTTCTGATACAATAAAGTAATGAAGTGCTTTATCTCCAAGAATTCTAAGTACATCGTGAGGAGAAGTTTGTCCATCTGTTAATGATTCTCCAGCATGAACGAAGTCACCTTCATTCACTAAGATTTGCTTAGATTTTTCAACTAAAAACTCACCTTTTTTACCAGTATCATCAGTAATGATGATTCTTGATTTATTTCTAAGTGGTTTACCAAATGATACAATACCATCAAATGCAGCTAAAACAGCAATTGATTTTGGTCTTCTTGCTTCAAATAATTCAGATACTCTAGGAAGTCCCCCAGTAATATCTTTTGATTTTTGAGTTGCTTTTGGTGTTTTACCAATAATATCTGCAATTGCAATATCTTGACCTTCAGCTACAAAAAGTGAAGTCTTAGGATCAAGTGTATATCTAATTAATTCATCATTAGAAGTAGCAAGTACAACTGCTGGTTTATAACCACTTGGAATATACTCGTTAACAACTAATTTAGATGTACCAGTTAATTCATCAAATTGCTCTGCAACTGTAACACCTGGAATAATATCTTCAAATGCTACTTTACCAGCTTTTTCAGCAATTGTTGGGTTCGCATATGGATCCCATTCAGCAATAACAACTTGCTCATCACTTGTTGGTTTTGAAATAACTGAATCTTTTTCAACTTCTGTATTATCATTAAGTTCAACAACAGAACCTCTTGAAATATAGTGTCTTAAAGCTTCTCTACCTTCACCATCAACAATTACACCAAATAGACCTTTTTCGTCTACTTTATCACCGGCTTTGATATCTTCTCTTCTTTCTAAATAGTCACCAGTTAATTTATAATACTTAACAGTTCCTTTAGCTCCAGAAACAATTGTAGAAGTAATAGGTGCACCATCTTTAACTTTTAATTCAGATGCGAAAGGAATTCTGTTAGGAACATTCCACCCATCTTTAATCATCTCAACGATAGATTCATTTTCTTCTACTTCAACACCATCTTTATATGGTAAGTAAAGTTTACCCTCGATTTTTCCTGATACACCAGCAAGTTCATTTGCTTTTGCTACATCATTCTTTCTTAAGTAATATTTTTTCTCTTCTTTACCATTAGTAAGTGTTAAAATAATTTCTTCATGAATTGTCTCAACTGTTACGTTACCTTTATAAGGAGCATTAATCTTTGGTTCAACTAATAAAATACCAGCATTTCTTCTATTTGCAACTAGTACTTTATCTTCACTGTTTTTATGAGTCTTGATATTGTAGTATCTAATAAACCCTTCTTTTTCAGCTCTTAATTCTCTTTCAGTTTGAGTAGCACTTGCAGTACCCCCAACGTGGAAAGTTCTAAGTGTAAGCTGTGTTCCTGGCTCACCAATAGATTGTGCAGCAACAACACCAACTGCTTCACCTGGAGTTGCTTTTCTTTGCTCACCAAGGTTAAGACCATAACATTTTGAACATAAACCATGTTCAACTTTACAAGTTAATGGAGTTCTAATTACTACTGATTTTACTTCAGCTTCTGCAACAACTTTTGCATTTTCTTCAGTAATTAAAGTCCCTTCTGTAAACAGAATTTCATTTGAAATTGGGTCAATAATATCTTCAGCAATAACTCTACCTGTGATTCTTTCTTCTAATGCTTCAATTAATTCATTACCAGAAGAGATATCAGTAATTTCAATACCTTCATGTGTACCACAATCTTCAACTGTGATTCTAACATTTTGAGATACATCAATTAGTTTTCTTGTTAAGTAACCCGCATTTGCTGTTTTAAGAGCTGTATCGGCAAGACCTTTTCTAGCACCGTGAGTAGAAATAAAGTACTCAAGTACATTTAGACCTTCACGGAAGTTAGAGATAATCGGAGTTTCAATAATAGAACCATCAGGTTTAGCCATAAGACCCCTCATACCTGCAAGTTGTCTAATCTGTGCAGCAGAACCTCTAGCCCCAGAATCAGCCATCATATAAATAGAGTTAAACCCATCTTTATCGGCTTCAACTAAACTCATCATCTCTGTTCCAAGCATATTGTTAATAGCTGTCCAAATATCAATAATTTTATTATATCTTTCTTGCTCAGTTAATAAACCTTGAGAGAATTGTTTTTGAACTTCAATTACATCTTTTTTAGCTTTTGCAACATGTCCAACTTTTGATTCAGGAACTCTAATATCATCAATTGAAACAGAAATACCTGCATCTGTTGCATATCTAAATCCTAAGTTTTTAAGATTATCTAAGAATTTAGGAGTTACTTCATAACCACCATGTTTATAGATATAATCAACTAAGATACCAATATCTTTTTTCTTTAAAATTTTATTCCATAATTCAACTGGTACAAAATCAGGTAAAATTTCATGAACAATTAGTCTACCAATTGTAGTATGTACAATTTTTCTGTCTATAGCAGTTCTAATCTTAGCATGTAAATCTACTTGCTTCATTTCTAAAGCAATTTTAGCTTCATCAACACCAGTAAATAGTTTATGCTCACCTTTAACACCATCTTTTTCTAATGATAGATAATAAATACCTAAAATCATATCTTGAGAAGGTACAGCAATAGCACGACCAGATGCTGGTAAAAGAATATTCATTGAACTCATCATTAAAACTTTTGCTTCAGCAATAGCTTCCTGTGATAATGGAACGTGAACAGCCATTTGATCCCCATCGAAATCGGCGTTGAATGCAGCACACACTAATGGGTGTAACTGGATTGCTTTTCCATCGATTAAAACTGGGTTAAACGCTTGAATAGAAAGTTTATGTAGAGTTGGTGCTCTATTTAGTAAAATTGGGTACTCTTGTACGATTTCAGCTAAACATTCCCAAACTTCATTAGTTTCAGATTCAATTAATCTCTTTGCAGATTTTAATGTAGTTGCGTAACCTTTTTCTTCTAACTTAGCCATTAAATGTGGTTTAAATAACTCAAGAGCCATTTTCTTCGGAATACCACATTGATCCATATTTAAAGAAGGTCCAACAACAATTACAGATCTACCTGAAAAGTCAACTCTTTTTCCAAGTAAGTTTTGTCTAAATCGACCTTGCTTACCTTTAATGATTTCAGATAATGATTTTAAAGGTCTTTTATTTGCACCCTTAACTGCATTTGCAGTTTTACCATTATCAAATAAAGCATCAACTGCTTCTTGAAGCATTCTTTTTTCATTTCTGATAATAATCTCAGGAGCATCAAGTTCCGTTAATCTCTTTAATCTGTTATTTCTGTTGATAACTCTTCTGTAAAGGTCATTTACATCAGAAACAGCAAATTTACCACCATCAAGAGCAACAAGTGGTCTTAAATCTGGTGGAAGAACTGGAAGTTGAGTTAACATCATCCATTCTGGTCTATTCCCAGAATTGATAAAGTTTTCAACAACTTTAAGTCTTTTAATAATTGTTTTTCTTTTTGCTTCTGATTTAGTTCCACCCATTTCAACTTTAAGTTGAGTTAATAACTCAATTAAGTCTAAAGTTTCTAATAAATCTCTAACTACATCTCCACCCATATTTGCTTCGAACCCTGTATGGTCAAATAAATCGGCAATGGCTCTGTATTGTTCTTCATTTAAGATATCAAATTTATTTACTTTTTTAGTTCTTTCATTATCATAAAAAGCTTCACCAGCGTTAGATACGATATATGCTTCGTAATATAATACTCTTTCTAGGTCTTTTAATTTAACCCCTAATAAAGTACCAATTCTTGTAGGAAGTGAAGATACCATCCAAATGTGTGCAACAGGAGATACTAAATCAATATGTCCCATTCTGTGTCTTCTAACTTTACTTGAAGTTACTTCAACACCACATTTTTCACATACAACACCTTTGTATCTCATCTTTTTATATTTACCACAAAGACACTCATAATCTTTTACTGGTCCAAAGATTTTTGCACAGAAAAGCCCATCTCTTTCAGGCTTTAATGTTCTATAATTAATAGTTTCTGGTTTTTTAACTTCACCAGAAGACCATGAAAGAATTTTTTCAGGACTTGCAAGTCTTAATTGAAATGCTGAAAAATCTGTTGGTCTTTCTAACTCTTTGATTTCAATAGGTTGTAATACTTTTGTATTTTTACTCATTTTCTTCTACCTCTTCAAAAATCTCTACGTCAAGTCCAAGAGCTTTAAGCTCTTTTGTTAATACGAAGAATGTTTCAGGAACACCTGAACTTGGTACATTTTCACCATTTGCAATAGCTCTATAAGCTCTTGTTCTACCTTCAACATCATCTGATTTAGTTGTAAGCATTTCTTTAAGAACATTTGTTGCACCATATGCTTCAAGTGCCCAAACTTCCATTTCTCCAAATCTTTGTCCACCAAATAGTGCTTTACCACCAACTGGTTGTTGTGTTACAAGTGAGTAAGGTCCAGTAGATCTTGCATGAACTTTTTCATCAACTAAGTGATGAAGTTTAAGCATATACATATAACCTACGTTTACTCTTTCTTTCATCTTATCACCAGTTTTACCATCATGTAAGATAGTTTTACCATCTGAATCGATTTTTGCTAATTCAAATAATTTTACAAATTCTTCTTCTTTAACACCATCGAATACTTGTGATGCGAATCTAACACCTTTTGTCCAATCTTGTCCATATTCAACTAACTCATCATCAGTCAAATTATCCATGAATTCTTTACCATTCATTAATTTTGCAACAGATGCAATTTCTGACATTTTAGCTCTTAATTCAACAATAAAATCAGCTTTTTTAGCTTCAAAAATACCTTGAATTTGTGCTCCAAGTTTTTTACCAACTAATCCTAAATGAACTTCAAGAATCTGACCAATGTTCATTCTTGATGGAACTCCAAGTGGGTTAAGAATAACATCTACAGTTGAACCATCTTCTAAGTAAGGCATATCAACTTGAGGTACGATGTTAGAAACAATACCTTTGTTTCCATGACGACCTGCCATCTTATCCCCAACTTTGATTTTTCTCTTAGTTGCAATATAAACTTTAACTTGTTTGATTACACCTGAAGGTAAAATATCATCATGTTCAAGAACAGTTAATTTTTCTTCATGGTCTTCTCTTAAACTAGATTTTTGTCTAATAAAATGTTCTTTAATTGTATTATATTCATCTTCTACTTCTTTAGAAAAAGATGCAACAACTTTTTTCATAGCAAATCTATTAACATTCGCTAATACTTCTACTGGAATACAAGTACCATTTTTATATGTTACTTCTTCAACTTCAACGTCTTTTGCTAATATAGATTTAGATAATAAATCATTAATTTTTAAGATTTCTTCTCTATCTAACATTAATAATTTGTCATGATGTTTAATATCTAACTCAGATTTCTCTGCTTCGATTTCAGCAACAGCTCTTTCATCTTTTTCGTATCCTTTTTTAGTGAATACTTTAACATCAACAACCGTACCTTCCATAGAAGTTGCACAGTACATAGATTTATTAATTACGTGACCAGCTTTTTCACCAAAGATTGCTCTTAAAAGTCTTTCTTCTGGAGTTGGTTTAATTTCACCTTTTGGTGTAACTTTTCCAACAAGAATCATTCCTGGCTTAATATAAGTTCCTACTTTAACAATACCTGAATTATCTAAGTGCCCTATTGACTCTTCTTTAACACCAGGTAAGTCTCTAGTAATTTCTTCATTACCATGCTTTAATTCTCTACAATCAACATCTTTTTCATAAATATGCATAGAAGTAAACGCATCTTCTTCAATTAATCTTTGAGAAAGAACAATTGCATCTTCATAGTTGTAACCATTCCAAGGCATAAATGCAACCATTGCATTAACACCAACAGCTAACTCACCATTATCCATTGAAGGACCATCAGCAATTACTTGACCAGCATCTACAAAAGTACCCTGTTTAGTAGCAGTTCTTTGACCAAATGAAGTGTTATTATTTGTTCTAACATTTTTAGCTACATTATAATGATCAATGAAAGCACCGTTTTCATCTTCACCTCTAACATAAACATTTTTAGAATCGGCTTTTTCAATTACACCAGCTCTTTTTGCTTTAATAGCTTCCCATGCATCTCTTGCAACTGTTTTTTCTAAACCAGTTCCAACTACAGGAGCATTAGGTCTTAATAATGGAACAGCTTGTCTCATCATATTCGATCCCATTAAGGCTCTATTTGCATCATCATGCTCTAAGAATGGAATTAAAGATGCAGCAACACCCATAACCATTTGCGAAGAAATATCAATTAAATTAACTTTATTTCTTTCAACTAAGTATATTTCTCCATCTTGTCTAGCTTCAACAAGTGCTTCAACAATTTTACCATTAGCATCAACTTTAGTTGAACCTGGAGCAATAATCACACCCTCTTCTTGAGTTGCTGTTACGTAAATAATTTCATCAGAAACCATACCTTCAGAAACTTTTTTATATGGAGCTTCAATAAATCCTAAATTATTAACTTTTGAGAAAGTTGATAATGTATTAATAAGACCAATATTTTGACCCTCTGGAGTTTCAACTGGACAAATTCTTCCGTAGTGAGTTGCATGAACATCTCTTACTTCAAATCCAGCTCTCTCTTTAACAAGACCACCTTCACCAAGTGCAGAAAGTCTTCTTTTATGAGTAACTTCAGATAATGGGTTAGTTTGGTCCATAAATTGTGATAATTGACCAGATGTAAAGAACTCAGTAATAGTTGATGTAATCATTTTAGAGTTAACTAAATCATGTGGCATAATATCTTCTAATGTACCAGATAAAGTAGTCATTTTATCTCTAATCGCTTTTTGCATCTTAATTAAACCAGAGTGAAGTTCGTTAGCTAATAACTCACCAATTGCTCTAATTCTTCTGTTACCTAAGTGATCTCTATCATCAATATGACCATGTCCTGCTTTAACTTTTACTAAGTATTGAACAGTCTTGATAATATCTTCATAAGTTAATACTGTAACATATTCTGGAACTTCAACACCAAGTTTATGGTTCATTTTCATTCTACCAACTTTTGTTAAGTCATATCTTTCTGGATCGAAAAATAATTTTCTAACAAATTCTTTGGCAGCTTCTTTAGTTACAGGTTCCCCTGGTCTCATTACTTTATAAATTCTAATTGCAGATAAATCATTTTCATCTTCAATTTGTTCTGTTTGTTTTAATAATTTTAAAGATTCAGCATCTTGTTTAAATGCATTGATAATAGAATCATCAACACCTGTTGCTAAATCATTTGCAATATCAAAAGAATCAAAACCTAAATCTAATAATTTCTTTAATTTCAATTCATCTAAAAGTGTTAATGCATCAAATAAAACTTCTCCAGATTCTGGATCAAAGATTGTATTTGCAGTAGATCTATCCATTAATAAATCAATTGGATATTCAACTAATTTAAGACCACCTTCAAGTAAAGCTTTTGCTTTTCTTTCTGTAAGTCTTTTTCCTGCAGCAATAATTAAATTACCTTTATCATCTTTAATATCAAACTCAACTCTACCTGTGAAATCATTAGGATTAAATTCAGTTAAAAATTTATTATTTTTAATTTTGATATTTAAAATTGGGTAGAAAAGTTTAATAATATCTTCTTTAGAGTAACCTAATGCTCTGAAAAGAATAGTAACAGGAACTTTTCTTCTTTTATTAATTCTTACATATAATACATCTTTTGCATCATATTCAAAGTATAACCAAGAACCTCTATCAGGAATAATTTGACCTGTATAGATTAATTTATTTCCGGCAGTATTTGATTCTTCTTCTTTAAAGATTACACCAGGAGATCTATGTAGTTGATTAACAACAACTCTTTCAACACCATTTACAATAAATGAAGTTCTATCAGTCATTAATGGAATTTCTCGGACGAATAAAGATTGTTCTTTCATATCTTTAACACCGATTTTTTCACCAGTTTTTTCGTCTAAATCCCATAATGTAAGTCTAATATTAATTTTTAAAGGAATAGAATAAGTTAGTCCTCTAACCATTGATTCTCTTACATCGTACTTAGGTTTCCCAACATCACTTCCGATATATTCAAGAGTTACTCTATTTTGAGCATCATGAATAGGAAACACTGATTTGAATACTTTTTCAATACCAGCTTCAGTTCTTTCATCTTTCCCAATCATTAGGAAATTGTCATACGAATTTTGTTGTAGTTGTAATAAATTTGGAATTTCGATTTGTTGAGGATTTTTTGCAAAATCTACTCTAAGTCTATTACCAGATTTTAAAGAGTTTAACATTGTCGACCTTATAAAAAATGTGGTTTACTTTTAGCTTTGTATATAAAGCGCAAAAGCATCCTTAAAGGATAGGGTTAAAATTTGGTCAAATTCTAACCTTAGCCTTCAAAGATGCTAGTCTTTATACAAGGCGCAATGCCTTGTATAACGGTATAATTACGGAGTTTAAGTAATTATTTTAATTCTACAGATGCTCCAGCAGCTTCTAAGTCAGCTTTTGCAGCTTCAGCGTCTTCTTTAGAAGCGCCTTCTTTAACAATTCCACCAGCTTCTTCAGCCATTGCTTTTGCTTCTTTTAATCCAAGACCAGTTAATGCTCTAATTACTTTAATAACATTAATTTTCTTAGCTCCAGCGTCATTAATAATAACGTTAAATTCTGTTTGCTCTTCAGCAGCTTCAGTTGCTACAGCAGCTCCAGCAACTGCAACAGGTTGTGCAGATACTCCAAATTTTTCTTCAAATTCTTTTACTAATTCTGATAATTCAAGTACTGATAAACCAGAGATAAATTCTAATACGTCTTCTTTAGAAATTGCCATTTCATTTTTCCTTAATTTTTTTAATTTTATAATTTATTAATTGCTTATATATTAAGCAGCCTCTTCTTCTTTTTTCTTTCTAAGCGCATCAATACCAACTGTAAAGTTAGTAAGAGGAGCCATCCAAGTAGCAGCAAGCATACCAAGAAGTTCATCTCTAGATGGTAATTTAGCGAATGCATTAACTGTTGCAAGATCAGCAATTTTACCTTCTATGATACCTGATTTGATTTCAAATTTATCTTTCATTGCAGTTGCAAAAGTATCAGCAACTTTACAAGCAGAAATTTGATCTTCAGACCATAAGAAAATATTAGTTCCAGATAACTCAATATCACCTAAATCAGCATTTTTTACAGAAACTGTAACTAATGTATTTTTAGCAACTTGAACTTTTGTTCCGTTAACTCTAGCATCGTTTCTTAAAACTTCTAACTCTTTATGAGAAAGGCCTTTGTAATCACAAACTACGATAGCTTGAGATTCTTTAAACTCAGAAGTTAAAAAATCAATAACTTCAGATTTTTGTTGTTTATTCATTTATAATTCTCCTTTCAAAACATCCAACTTCAGCAGGACTTACAAAATACGGGAGTAGTATTTTACCGGCTATCTTCAGTTCTTAATGTAGTGCTTTGAATAACACTCAATCATAAAGACTTCTATCTTCACTATTGAATATTAAAAAAGTTAAATAAGGGGAAACCCTTATTTAACGTCCATTAATTCTAATACATCCATGTTAACAGATGGTGACATAGTTAATGAGATTGCAGCATTTTTCATATATCTACCTTTAGCAGATGATGGTTTTGCTTTGTTAATAGCAGCGATAAATGTTTCAACATTTTCTCTTATTGCTTCTTCAGAAAAAGAAACTTTTCCAAGTGCAGCTTGCATGTTACCTTTTTTATCAACTCTATATGCAACTTGACCACCTTTAGCATCATTTACTGCTTTAGTTACGTCCATAGTTACTGTTCCAACTTTAGGATTTGGCATTAAACCTTTTGGTCCTAAAATTCTACCTAGTTTACCAACTAATCCCATACAATCAGGAGTAGCAATTAAAACATCAAAATCAATGTTTCCAGCTTGTACTGTTTCTACTAAATCATCATTTCCAACAATATCAGCGCCTGCTGCTTTTGCTTCATCAACTTTAGTACCCTTTGCAAAAACTGCAACTCTAACAGTTTTACCAGTACCATGAGGAAGTACAATTGCACCTCTAATCATTTGATCTGCATGTCTTGGATCTACATTTAAGTTAAGTGCTACTTCTACACTTTCATCAAATTTAGCCGATGCTAAACTTTTAACAGTTGCACAAGCATCTGCTAAAGAATAGTCTCTTTCTTCAATTTTTTCTGATAACGCTTTATATCTTTTTGAAATTTTTGCCATTTTATTCTCCGCAATTTTTTATTTTTTATTCAAGAATCTTTGCTTTTATTTAAAAGTCTTAAGAATACTTGTTTTGCTACCGCTTTTTAAAGCCTGGTGGTAAGGCTAGATTTTAAAATAAAATCTTATAACTCTGAATCAATTCCCATTGATCTTGCTGAACCAGCAACAATTTTTGCAGCTTGTTCTCTATCATCAGTATTTAAATCAGCGATTTTCATATCAACGATTTCTAAAACTTGATCTTTAGTTAATTTTCCAATTTTGTTTTTAAGAGGATTATCTGAACCTTTTTTAACTCCAGAAACTTTCTTAATTAAATCTGTCATTGGTGGTTGCTTACATACAAATGTAAAACTTTTGTCTGAATAAACAGAAATTTCAACTGGAATTGTAAATCCAGATTTATCTTTTGTTTTTTCGTTGAATGCTTTACAGAATTCCATAATGTTAATACCTCTTTGTCCTAATGCAGGACCAACAGGTGGTGATGGATTTGCTGCACCAGCAGGGATTTGAAGTTTTAAAATACCTTCTACTTTTTTAGCCATCGTGCTTCCTTTAATATTTTATTGTTTTTTTAATGATTTAGACATTAGGCAAGAAAACTATATAAGAAGCTAAGTTTTATTGCCTAATGCCTATTCTAGTTTTTAAACTACTCGTTCTACTTGAGTATATGCAATTTCAACAGGAGTATTTCTTCCAAAAATTGAAACATTAAGTTTTAAAATTCCCGCTGCCATATCAAAGTCTTCAACAACACCGTTGAAGTTTGCAAATGGACCTTCGTTAATTCTTACCATTTCACCTTCATCAAATGAAATTTTTGGTTTTGCTGCTGCTCTGTTTTGAACTTTATCTAAAATTGCATCAACATCTTTTTTAGATAAAGGAGTTGGTTTCTTCGATTCGCCAATGAATCTACCAACTTTTGGCATTGATTGAATTTTATGCCATAAGGCAGTATCTAAATCAATTTCTGCAAAAGCATATGCAGGGTATAAAGGTCTTTCGACAATTGTTTTATTACCTTTTTTTACTTCAATTAAATCTTCAGTTGGAACTAATACATTAGAAATTTTTCCGTCAGCCATTTCTTCTGCTAATCTTTCTAGCGCTCTTTTTACTGTTAATTCACTTCCAGAGTGAGTTTGTATTGCATACCATTGTTGTGACATTAAATTTCCTTAGTTCATTACAGCTGATAAGCTTAGAGACATGATTGCATCAATTAATGCTAAGAATAGTGAGATTACAGTTACAACAACAAATACAGATAAATAAGCAGACCTGATTTGTTCTTTAATAGGGAAAATTACTTTAAATAATTCTTCTTTAGCATTTTTATAATATGTTTTAAATTTGTTCACAATTGACTCCAAAAATTTTAAGCTTATAAATTCTTTTAAAAAAAGTCGAGACTACTTTTAGAAAAATTTAGTGGCAGGCCAGGAGGGACTCGAACCCCCAGCCATCGGATTTGGAATCCGGCGCTCTACCATTGGAGCTACTGACCTGCTTGAGATGTAAAGATTAAGCTAAAGTCTTACGACTTTAACTTAATTTCTTTATGTATTGTGTGTTTTTTTAATCTAGGACTATATTTTTTAAGCGCCATTTTCTCAGTATGAGTTTTTGGGTTTTTAAAAGTAGTGTAGTTAATATCACCACTTTCTTCACATTTTAGTCCGATTTTTATACTTGATCCATTACCCATCACTAATCCTTATACTAGAACTTCTGCAACAACTCCAGCACCAACAGTTCTTCCACCTTCTCTGATAGCGAACTTAGTTCCCTTTTCAAGAGCGATAGGAGCAACTAGTTTAACTGTCATTTCTACATTGTCACCAGGCATAACCATTTCAGTTCCCTCTGGTAAAGTACAAGAACCTGTAACGTCAGTAGTTCTTACATAAAATTGTGGTCTGTATCCTGAGAAGAATGGAGTGTGTCTACCACCTTCCTCTTTAGAAAGGATATATACTTCACATCTGAACTCAGTATGTGGAGTAATTGTACCTGGCTTAATAAGAACTTGTCCTCTTTGAACATCTTCTTTTTTAATTCCTCTTACAAGGATACCAGCGTTATCACCAGCCTCAGCGTAATCCATTTCTTTTCTAAACATTTCAATACCAGTTACAGTAGTTGTTTGAGTATCTTTAAGTCCAACAATTTCAATAGTTTCACCTAATTTAATTGTACCTTTAGAAATAGCACCAGTAACAACTGTTCCTCTTCCTGAGATAGAGAAAACATCTTCAACAGGCATTAAGAAATCTTTATCAGTATCTCTTACTGGAGTTGGGATATATTCATCAACAGAATCCATTAATGCATAGATTTTTTCAGACCATTCACCAGCAGTACCAGCTTTAGCTTCTTCTAATGCTTGGAATGCAGAACCAGCAATAATTGGAGTATCATCACCTGGGAATTCATACTCTTCTAAAAGCTCTCTAACTTCCATTTCAACTAATTCTAACATCTCTTCTTTATCTTCGTCATCTAATTGATCTTCTTTGTTTAAGAAAACAACGATGTAAGGTACACCTACTTGCTTAGATAATAAGATATGCTCTCTAGTTTGAGCCATAGGACCATCTGTTGAAGCAATAACTAAAATAGCACCATCCATTTGAGCAGCACCAGTAATCATGTTTTTAACGTAATCGGCGTGACCTGGACAATCTACGTGAGCGTAGTGTCTAGTTTCAGTTTCATACTCAACGTGAGAAGTAGCAATTGTAATTCCTCTTTCTCTTTCTTCTGGAGCATTATCAATTTGATCATAATCCATAGTTGCTTGACCATTTTTAAGCCCTAAACACATTGTGATTGCAGCTGTTAATGTAGTTTTACCGTGGTCAACGTGACCAATAGTACCAATATTTACGTGCGGTTTACTTCGCTCGAATTTTTCTTTTGCCATAAAAATCCCCTTAAAAATTTTGTTTTGGTTATTGCCCTCTGAGTAGATAAGCCCAGTAGCTTCTCTATTCAGAGGGGATTTGTTTATAAAAATTGCACAATAATATATAGATATATATTTTGTGGATCGATATTTTACTTAAAAAATACTAAAAAATACATTAAATGGGAGTTTTAGATAAACTTAGGAGTTATAAATGATTTCGCGTTATAACTCAGCTCCCAGTAAACAATAAATAAATAAAAAATGGAGCGGGAAACGAGACTCGAACTCGCGACAATCTGCTTGGAAGGCAGAGGCTCTAGCCAACTGAGCTATTCCCGCATATAGGTGGTGGGTCATGAAGGACTCGAACCTTCGACCACTCGGTTATGAGCCGAGTGCTCTAACCAGCTGAGCTAATGACCCTGGTTTATTAAACCTAATTCAACTTAAAAATTTAAGTGGCGGACAAGGAGGGATTCGAACCCTCGGTACCGTTGCCAGTACGCATCCTTAGCAGGGATGTGGTTTCAGCCAACTCACCCACTTGTCCATCTGAATTAGGAATGTGATTGTACATACTTTGTACTTAAAAATCTCTTAACTAGCCTAGTAAATTTAAAAGAATAAAAATATACATAAATGTTATAAAACCCCCTATTCTTGGGTTATCTTAAATTAATGTAAAAAAATGTAAAATCTAATCAAAGGTTAGGTTATGAATAAAAAATTCAAAAAAATAGCTCCTTTACTAATAATAAGTCTTATAACGATCTTTTTTATTACCTCTTATTCAATATACAAAAATGAAATAAAACAGATTAAAGTCAATATTGAATATGAACTTGTAAATAAATCATTAAATATAAAAGAATACTTTCAAACATCTGAAGCATTAATTTATTCATTAAAATATACAATTGAAGACAAATTAAATATTGAAGCATTTGAAAGCATAATGCATCCTGCTTTTAATACTATTAAATATGACAAAAAAAAGAATCTCTATAAAATTATGAATTTCTATGGAATAAACTCTATAGATCTAAGTACTATTGTAGGTATAGGAAACCCTCAAGAATTTGGAAAAGAAAAAATACATGAAATTAATTCTGCATTACATCTAAAATCAATATTTAATGCATCAATGGAAATAATACCTGATCTAAAGTGGGTTTATTATACTTCAAAAAATGATTTTATATATATTTCTCCAAACTATGATTTTAAAGATGACAAAAATCTAGAAGAACAATATCAAAATGCTTTTTGGACTGAAGCAATTCCTAAAAACAACCCTGAATCAAATTTAATCATAACCGACTTATACAAAGATGGAGCAGGAAAAGGATTAATGACTACATTATCAATGCCTATTCATAAAAATGATATTTTTCAAGGTATTGTATCTATTGATATTGGATTAAATACTCTTACTCATTTACTTCCTGAAGATGTATTAATTGGAGAAACTTATTTAATTGATGAAAAAAATCAAATACTTGCAAGTAATACAGACTTTGAATTAGGGGATAAAATATTTAAAATAAATAAAAATAGTATTTTTGTACCAATCGTTGCAAATGAAGTTAACTTATTACTTAATATAAAAGAATTCGATATAAGAAAGGAAGCTTTTTACAAAAGTTCTGGAAAAATCACTATAATTTTTTTATTACTCTTAATTTCATTTATTGCCTTATATCTTAGATTAATACTAACAAAAGTACAGTATTTTGCAAATACAGATCCACTTACAAAACTACTCAACCGTAGAGCTATGCAAAGAGAGATTACTACACTAATTAATACTAGTATAAGATATAACCAAAAGCTAGCATTTTTACTAATTGATATTGATTATTTTAAACATGTTAATGATAAGTATGGACATCAAGTTGGAGACAAAGTTTTAAAAGAAATATCAAAATTATTCAAAAAAAACACAAGAAATTGTGATGTAGTTGCTAGATATGGAGGAGAGGAATTTTTAATAGCCTTATCAAATACAGATTTGGACAATGCTTATATTTTAGCTGAGAGGATAAGACTACATGCACAAAGGATTAAAATAGATACTTATCGTATAAACTTAACGATAAGTATTGGTTGTGCTAAATTGAAAAAAGATGATAATTTATTTTCTATTTTAAAAAGAGTGGATAAGTTACTTTACGAAGCTAAAAATAATGGTAGAAATAATACGGTAAAAGAAGAAGAGAATTAAATATTCTCTAAAATCTTCTTCACAACTTCTTTTGGATTTTCTGATTTGTAAATCGGACGACCCACTACAATAAAATCAACTAAATTTTCTTTTGAAAATGGAATATCCGCAACTCTTTTTTGATCACCAGAATCTTCACCAAAAGGTCTAATTCCAGGACATAAAGTTATAAATTCATTTGAAGTATTCTTTTTTATATCTAAACTCTCAAAAGCAGAACAAACTACACCATCAACACCAGAGTTATAAGTATCTATTGCCATCTTTGTAGCTTTCGTTTTTATATCTTCATTATAAATAGTTTTAAATTCATCATTATCAAATGAAGTTAATGCAGTAACCGCTATTACTATTGGTTTATTAGGAATATCTTTGATTCTATCCATAACTGTTTTCATAGCTCGTTCCCCTGCACTTGCATGCACATTACACATATCTACAAGCCCAAAGTTTGCAATCTCTTCAGCAGCATCAGCCATCGTATTCGGGATATCATAAAGTTTTAAATCTAAAAATATTTTAAAATTAGGATTAATAGCTTTTATATCTTCTAAAAAAGTTTTTCCATCTCTAATATATGATCTAAATCCAACTTTTAACCATACATCAAAATCTTTTATTTGTTCAACTAATGCAAGATTTTCTTTTGCACTAGGTAAATCTAATGATACACAAAGTTTCATAGCACTCATTTATTAAGCCTTATTAACTTTATCTAAAACTCCATTTATAAACTTTGGAGCACCATCAGATGCAAGTCTTTTTGATAGTTCTATAGCTTCATTAATAACAATTGCTTTATCTAAGTCTTTTGATGAAATTTCATAAATTGCAAGTCTTAAAATTGATTTTTCAACACTTCCTATATCTTTAATCCCACCTTGATTTAAATGGCTAATAAGTTCTTTATCAATATTTTCAATATTCTCTACAACACCATTAAATAGGTCTAAAGCAAACTCTTTTTGTTTATTTCTAATTTTTTTATCTTCTAAAATTTCATCAACAAATTTAACTATACCTACATTTCCTAAATCATATGCGTATAATAAACCTATTACTGATTCTCTTGCTTGAGTTCTAGTTGCCAAGTTTAGTCTCCATCTCAGAGTATAAATCTAACATTTCAATAATAGTAACCATTGCTTCAGCACCTTTATTTCCTACTTTTGAACCAGCTCTTTCAATAGATTGCTCAATTGTATCAGTAGTTAAAACACCATTTGAAACAGGTTTTCCATATTTTAAAGCAACTGTTGCAATACCTTTTGTAGCTTCAGCTGAGATATAGTCAAAATGAGGTGTTGCCCCACGAATAACTGCACCAACACAACATATAGCATCATACTTACCACTAGCTAACGCTTTATCTAAAGCAAAAGGAATTTCAAATGCACCAGGCACAAGAATTAAATCCAAATTTTCTATATTTCCACCATGTCTTTTAAATGCATCTTGTGCACCTTCAACTAGTCTATCAGTAATGATATGATTAAATCTACCATTAATTACAGCAATTTTCTCATTACCATTTAGTCTTAAATTACCTTCAATAATATTCATTTATTTCTCCAAAAGAATAAGCAATTACAAAAAATTACCTATTATTATTTATTTATATTTTGCGATTATATCTAAATATTGATTAGTTTATTAAATTGTGTTATTTTGAAGTAAGGTAAGTATTGTTTTATAAATTTAATAAGAGGAGAATAGATCCTCTTATTTATTAATAATTAAGTGCTTCTTGAATAGCAAAAATATCATCCACTGTTTTATACAAATCATCAGTTTGAAGCATATTTGGACCATCACTTAAGGCAATTGAAGGATCAAAGTGTGTTTCAAAGAAGAAGCCGTCAACACCAACTGCAGCAGCGGCTTTTGCAAGACTTGGAACAATAGCACTATTTCCACCTGTTGTTCCGCCTGTACTTGGAACTTGTGCAGAGTGAGTTGCATCAAAAATTACAGGAGCATATTCTCTCATAGCAATTAAGTTTTTCATGTCAACTACTAATGCTCCATATCCAAAGGTATTTCCTCTTTCACAAAGCCAAACTCCATTATCTTTAGAAGTTTGATAATTTACTTCATCAATACCTCTAGTTTTAAGTACTTTTTCCACTGGATGAATCATACTTCCAGAAGCTAAAAACTGACCTTTTTTAATATTAATAGTACAATTTGTTTGTGCAGCAGCAACAAGTAAATCTGTCTGTCTACAAAGGAAAGCAGGTATTTGTAAAATATCTAAAACCTCAGCAGCAGGTGCAGCTTGATACGATTCATGAATATCCGTTACCAATTTATAACCAAATTGTTCTTTCACTTCTTGAAACAATTTCAAGCCTTCTTCAAGTCCTGGGCCTCTATATGAGCTTAAACTTGTTCTATTAGCTTTATCAAATGATGCTTTAAAATAAAATTCAACTCTTTTATCTTCACTTAATGGTTTTAGTTTTTCTGCAATTCTCATTACAGTATCTCTATCTTCAAGAACACATGGTCCAGTTAATATAATCATTTATTTTTCCTTAAAAAAATTGTTTTTTTCTCTTCCCCAGTATATACATAATGAAATTCATATATATTTTCAGCGATTAATTCAATATCATTTTTTGCATTTTCATCACAAGCAAAAAGTATTTCATCATTTTCTTTTAGAATTATATCTAAAGAAGGAAGAAGTAATACTTCATCTTCTCGTTGAAGAAGTAAAGGTATTACATTGTTTTTTTGCTCTCTATTATATAAAGAACGTGTAAATATTTCTAAATTAATTTCTTTATCATCATCTAAAGCTTTTACAATCTCAACAGCATGTTTCTCGTCTATTCTTAATTCATATAATAAAGGGTCTTCATTTACATTCTGAATCAAGTCTTTTACTAATAAAGAAGCCCAATTGTTATCTTTTCTACATATGAGTCTAATAAACTTATCAGATAAAGGACTTATCAAAGCATTTGTTGTTTTATTGATTAATATCCTAGAAGGCATAAAAATATGGTCTATTTTTGCATTTTCAAAAATAGAGAAGTCTTCCATTTCATTTTCACGTGCTATTGTCATAATATCAGGATTCAATTTTTTAGCAGTTGCTAAAATTGAAAGATTTGTTGTGTCATCATTTGTAGCAGATATTATTGCTACTGCCTCTTCTATTCCAACACTTAAAAGTAAATCTTTATCATCTGCATTTCCATAAGTAATATTCATCATTTCATCAGCTGCAAAAGTACCTACTTTTGATTTATCCATTTCAACAAATTCTGCTTCAACATTATCTTGTTTTAAACTTGAATAAATATGTTGTCCCATTCGTCCATATCCACAAATTATATATTTACCTTGAGGAAAAGAAGGAAGTGTTGCATTTAAATTATCAATTTTATACACCCATTTTTCTAGCTTTAATAAGCTTGGGGCATTTAAGGCCATTGCTATTTCACTAGATATTATAGAAAAAGGATTAGCAATAATTTCTACATCTAAATCTTTTAAATTTTCGGTATGGTTATTTGTTGTTGATTTAACTGCTAATCTAACATAAGGATTTAAAAGTTTTGAAGTCAAAGCAATTCTTAGATTTAAAGAGTCATCTTCAAAAATAGATACAAGGCCTTTACAATTAAACTTTTTTATTCCTGCATCTTCTAAAGCAGCTGGAGTATATGCATCTGCAACTAAAACCGGGACTGTAGGAGTAAAGTTTTCAAGTCTTAAATTATTTGCTCTATTTTCATTTTTTTCAATTACAACTGTTCTTATTTCTTGATCAATTGCTCTATTTATTATTTCACTCGTAATTTGATTATATCCTAGGATAATAATAAATTTTTGTTTTAAACCTTTTACTTGTCTTCTAAACTTTGCTTTTTCCATTTCACGTATAAATAGTTTATCTTGAAGTAAAGTTACAAGTGTACCAATACCATAAAACCACCCAAGTACTGTTACATATATAGAAAAACTCACCCAAAGTTTTTGAGCATAAGTAAAGGCATAAGGAGTTTCACCAAATCCTATTGTTGAAGCAGTATATGTTACAAAATAAAAAGCATCAAATATACTCATTTGATAAGGGTTGCCATTATCATCAACTCCTTGTATAAGAAGGAGTCCAACAATAGCAATCGTATATGTAATAGTAATTACTAAGAATGGCTTTCGCATTCTTTGTAAAACAATAAATAGTGAGCTATTTTTCACAAAAAACCTTAACTATTCAAAACTTAACGTTTTGATTTTAATGTATCACCCATATATAACATAACAGAAACAATATTTGCTAACAATGCCCCACCTGAAAGTGATATTATCATTGCAACAACTTCTTGATTCATTGTATAAACATATGCAGCTATCGTCCAAATTGATGCAGCAGCAACTAATTGAATATCTGCAGCAAGAGAAGTGGCAAGCAATACTGACCCCATCTGCGTTTTATCACCAAGTTTTAAAGTAGTTGCAATAATATTTACAATAATTGCAGCCATTAATTCATATTTACTATGATGATCTAAAGAATCCATATCACCATAAAAAAATCCAAAATTAACTGTCATAGCTAATATAATAAAAAACCCAGAAATAACCTTATCTAGATTCATGATACTCATCCTCCATATCTTTACCGATATCTAATCTTCTACCAAATACATCATCAATATTATCATGTACTTTAGAATTTCTATCTAAGAACATAATTCTATGTCTATCTAATTGCTTAATATTTTTAAGTCCCATAACCGCAAGTAGCCCACGAACACTTTTTAGTAAGTTTTTATGATAATCTCTTACTTTTTTAGATTGTTTATGTACAAAATATTTTTTTCTTTTATCTTTATCTTGAGTAGCCAATCCTACAGGACATTGATGACCAGTTGTTCCTGAACAATATCTAGCACGAATACACCCTGCACTCATCATAAAACCACGTGCAATTTGAACAAAATCAGCGCCAATTGCCATTGTAATTACAATATCATCTGGAGTTAAAAGTTTTCCACTACCTATTATTTTAACTTTATCTCTAACCCCATATTTTTCTAATACTTTACATGTTAAATAGATTGAATCTCTTACATTCAATCCAATTCTCTCCATCATTTCAATTGGAGCCGTTGCACTACCACCACTTCCTCCATCGATTGAAATATAATCAGGATATGCAGTATTCCCTTCTTTAACTCTTTTTGCAATCTCTTTTGCGTATGGTTCGATATTTTCATAATCTGAAATTACAATTTTAATACCTACAGGTTTATCTGAAAGTTCTTGCATCTGACCAATAAAATCAAATAATTCTTCAATAGAGTTTGCATAAGGGAATCTATTTGGAGAAAATAAATCTTTATGTGCCTCAACATTTCTATAGTATGCAATTGCAGCACTAACTTTTTCAGCAACTAGTTTTCCACCAGTTTGTTTAGCACCTTGCGCAATTTTGATTTCTGTCATCTTACAAAATCTCATTACTTTTTGATAACGCTCTGGATCAAATTTTCCATCTTTAGTTCTAACAGAATAAAGTCCAGAACTTACTTGTAAAATAATATCTGGCATATCCTCTGGAACTTCTTCTGGAAAGTTTTCTAAGGGAGCGTCCCAATTTGGTCTATGAAAAAGTTTTGTTCTTGCATCAAAAACATAAGTTTCAGCTTCAGGATTATCTTTAAAAACCATTTTACGATAGACATCAGCAGCAAGTGCTCCATTAAATAATTTAGTCATAATATCTTTAACTTTTTTCTGGAAATCCGTACCATGAACTGTTGTCATATATTTTTCATCATAGTTTTGATGTGTTACAAAAAAGTTTGAAGTTAAACCACCCTCTCCCGAATTAATTGGGAAATTCCCCATATAAGAGCCTCTTACAAAGGCTCTTGTACCCTCAGGAGAAATAGAACCATCACTCATTGCACTTCTAGCAATAATAGATTTGGCAGTGTATGGCATTTTTCTATTCTCACCAAAAGTTACCTCAAAATGTGAATCCACTTCATCATCATTTAAAACAATTGTTGCATGTCTTAACATGAATTTTGGTTTAGGCAATGGTTGAGCAGGAGAAAAAGAAGCATAATTTGGTAGATCTCTTGAAGCTTTTGCTACCCAATCAAGTTTATCTTTTGATTCATAAAACTTTTCATCACCAAAATATTGTCTAAAAGGCTCTCTCGCTTCCTCTAAAACATATCTTAATCTTCCAATAATTGGATAGTTTACCAATAATTGATGATCTCTTTGTACGTATTTATCGTGTATATACCAAGCAAGCATAATTAAAAAAAATACAAGAGCTATAACTTCTATATATAATAAAAAAACTTCCACAATTAATCCTTTTTCATTGAAACTAAAATTCCACTAATAACTATCAGGATTATACCAAAAATAATCCAAATATCAGGAAGATTATCTCCTAAAAAAACTCCAATGGCTATACTAAAAGCAATATTTGCATATGAAATAGTGCCGATTATCCCTGCTTTTGCTACAGAATATGCCTTTGTCATGTAAATTTGTGCAAATGTAGCGACTGTTCCCAATAAAATAATAAATAACCAATCATTAGGCTGGGGCATAACAAAAGTTGCAAATATAAAATCTAAATCTTTATTAATATAAAATTCAGATATTCCCATTAAAAGTAATGGACCAATTGAACCAATCAACATGAAAGATAATACAATCACTCTACCATCATAATAAGTTCTAAGTTCACGTATTGAAGTATAAGCAAGCCCAGCGCCAACTCCAGTTAAAATACCTAACCAATCTGATTTATCTAAAGAACCTCCATCAAACTTCGTAATAAATAGTATTCCTATAAAACCTATAAAAACACCTATCCACCCTTTTAAGCCAAGTTTTTCTTTTATAAAAATATATGCAAAAATTGCACTAAATATTGTAGAAGTTTTGGAAAAGGTCATGGCTTCGCCTAATGGAATAGTTGCAATATTGTAAAAGAAAAAAAGTAAAGCTGTAAATCCTGCAAGTCCTCTAAAAACTAAAAGCCAAGGTTTTCCACCTTTTTGATCAAGAGGTTTTCGGTATATTGCAATTAAAATTAAAAAAACACCAAATATATTTCTAAAAAAAACAACTTCTATTGAACTCATAGAAGAACTTAACTCTTTAGCAAAAGCTCCCATACAAGCAAACAATAAAGAAGCAAAAAGCATATATTTGATACCTGAAGAGACATCATTTGTCATAAATTATCCTACTATTAAAAGCGCAATTCTAATTAGTTTCAAATTAAATAAAGATTATTATTTAACTTAATATTGATAAATTAATATTTTTAGCTAATTTTAGATAAAATATCTAAATTTAATATATTTAAGAGCATATGCTCTAATAGGAAAAGAATGGAATATTTAAAAATAATTGGTGAAACTAACCTTTCTGGAGAGGTTAAAATATCTGGAGCTAAGAATGCAGCACTTCCTTTAATTGCAGCAACAATTCTAGCAAAAAATGAAATTTCAATATGCAACATGCCGAATGTTGTAGACATAAATACTTTTTTAAAATTAATAGATAAACTTGGTGGAACATTCAAAAAAGAGAATGATTGCATAAAAATTGATACTTCAAAACTTGATAATACTACTGCTACATATGATATTGTAAAAACTATGAGAGCTTCTATTTTAGTACTAGGACCAATCTTAGCCAGATTTGGACACTGTGAAGTTTCACTTCCTGGAGGATGTGCAATTGGACAAAGACCAGTTGACTTACATCTAAAAGCACTTGAAGCAATGGGTGCAGTGATTAAAATCAACCATGGTTATATTGAAGCAACTGCACCAAATGGACTAAAAGGTGCGAAAATTGTATTTGATAAAGTAACAGTTGGTGGAACTGAAAATACTGTTATGGCAGCAGCTCTAGCAGAAGGTGAAACAATCATTATTAATGCAGCAAAAGAACCAGAAATTGTTCAATTGTGTGAAATTATTAGAGATGCTGGAGTTTCAATACAAGGAATTGGAACATCAAAATTAATTATTCAAGGTACAAATAGAAAATTACTTGATATAAAAGATTTTGACGTTATTCCAGATAGAATTGAAGCAGGTACATATATGTGCGCAGCTGCAATTACTAATTCTAAACTAAAAATTGACAAAGTAATTCCTCTACATTTAGAAGCAATTGTCTCAAAACTTGAAGAAATGAATTTTGAAATTATCCAAGATGAAACTTCAGTTACAGTAATGCCAACTAATGAAATAAAACCAGTTAATATTGTAACAACAGAATACCCGGGTTTTCCAACAGATATGCAAGCACAATTCATGGCCCTAGCAACACAAGCAAATGGTACAAGTACAATTGATGAAAGACTATTTGAAAATAGATTTATGCATGTAAGTGAGTTATTAAGACTTGGTGCTGATATTCATTTAAATGGTAATGTTGCAACTATCAATGGTGCAAAAAATACATTAAATGGTACAGATGTAATGGCAACCGATTTAAGAGCTTCATCAGCTTTAGTTTTATCTGCATTAGTAGCAAATGGTGAAACTTCAGTACATAGAATTTATCATTTAGATAGAGGATATGAAGATTTAGAAGGAAAATTTAGCAATATTGGTGCAAAAGTAGCAAGATTTAAAGAGTAGCTGTTTTAAAGTTTAAGTATAAATTTTATAAAATTGACATAATTAAAATTAAAGGTTAGAAAAATGCAACTAGAAATTTCTTTATTCAAATTTGATTACAAATCTGATTATTTACCGTACTACACGAAAAATTTCATTAAAGTGAAAAAAGAAAAAACACTTTTAGATATTTTAAATAGTATCAACAACGAGAATCCTTTTGGATATAGAAATAGTGAAAACTTTAATGTTGCAGTAAATGGTATTTATGTAAATGTAAAAATTAGTATTGACGAACTAACTAAAACCTTCGGAAAAGATTTAACAATTGAACCTATTTCAATTAGAAGAGCTCATACTGATTTATTGATTAATGATGCAGATTTCCAAGAAAGACTTGCAATACTTTCAGAATTTGTAGAAGATGAAGATATAGCAAAATATAAAAGCAACAAAATTTATTTTTATGCATCAAACACAATTAACTTTGAATATGACTATATTGGAGATCCTTTATTAATTTTAGCTCATGATTTAATTGAAAAAGACAAATCAAAAGAAAAAGAGATATTAGAAGCTTTATCAGAATCTGACTGTGGAGCAGAATATCATACAAGTTTAGAAAATAGAGTTTATAATTTTGACACTACAATTGAAGAAAAAATCACTTCTATTAAAACAAAACTTAATCTTACTAAAAGTGTTAAAGAACAAAATTTCAATTTAGAAAAGAAAAATGATTTAAACTTTGGTAGTTTTGATGAAATCAAAGAAATCAAACATGATTTTAATGACTTTAATATTGCCTATTATAAAGGAAGTAAAGAAGATAGTGAAACTTCTAACTTATTATCACAATTAAATGCAAAGATAATTAACACTCAAACTATGAATTATGATTTAGCACTAGATACTTTCCACATAAATTCTGATTTTACTATGAAATTAGCATCAACTATTATACTTGATGCATTTGATAATAGTGCGGATTTATTAGTAGTTGATAATGAGGATGCATTTAATCTTTTTGATTCTAATCGAAAATCTTTACAAGAAACAAGTGGAAGAGATATTATCCTTCCAGTAATTCATAAAAATGAATTAGCAAAACTAGCTCTTGGTTTACATGATGAAGTAAAACAAACTCTATGCAAACATTCAGTTGACCCTGAATTAGTTTAAAGGAAATAATATATGGTTCTAGATTTACAATTTATACTATATGGACTAATTATAATTGCAACTCTAGTTCCCTTATATATTTATAGAGAAAAAGTATTTAAACGATTTTATAAAACTGGTAACATCAAAACATTTTTAAGAGATGTAGATGCGTACCTAACTTTGCATCATCCTAAAATTCCATTTGACTTTTCTATTGCTTCAAAATTTGAAAATGAAAAAGACATAAGAATAAAAGAGACTCTTATTGTAGAAGGCCTGATAAAACAGTTCTCAAACTATGAATATGAACTAAAAACACAAAGAGGTATTGATAAAGATAGAATATGGAGTGGTTATGAAGGAAATTCGAAACTACTTAAAGATAATAAATTACCTATAGATTGGGCTCAAAGAAAAGAAGCCGCTTGGATGAGAGACAATAATAAATGTAATAGATGTGGTACAAAAACAAAATTACTTGATACTCATGTATTACTTGCTAAACAAATGAGAAACGGTGGAGGATTCAATCTTGAAAACATAGTTGTATTATGTAGTGATTGTAGCAGGATAGTTAAATCAGCAAATATAGAAAGAACATCAAGAGATTTACATATACTAGATAACCTTATGAGAAAAGTTACTAACTAAGCTATATCCCAAAATATTCTTTCATAATAATATTATGTCTTTGAGCATCTGTTATTTGTTCAAAAGAATCAACTTTTTTGATTCTTTTCTTTTTTTTATCTCTTAAATTAACTAAAACTTTCTCTAAAAACTCATCTTCGAGACCTTTTAACTTCGACAATTCATTTCGTACATAAGTTAGATCTTTGTCTTTTGGAATTATATAAGGAGTCACAATTACAATAAGATTTTTATTTTTGCTATTCTGTAATCTATTTTTGAATAATTCTCCAATTAGAGGAATATCACTAGCATATGGTATTTTTTCAATACTCTTTTCATTTTTACTTTCTATTAAACCTCCAATAATTACGCTTTCCCCATTATTTACAATTGCTGTAGTTTTAATTTCTTTTTTTGAGGTATCAGGATTAAAACTAACAGTATTTATATTTTTTATACCTTCAATAATAGTATTGATATCTAGAGTAACTTTATTATCAGATGAGATTCTAGGTTTTACATTTAAAGTTAATCCTATATCTTCTCTTTGAAAACTATTTTTTGTTGTCCCTCCATCGGTAGTTGTACTTGCAGTTTGAATAGAAACCGTTTCTCCTACATAAATTGAACTTTCTTTATTATTTAGACATAAAATTGATGGTTCGGAAATAATATCAAGAGCATAGGTTTTATTTAATAAACTCAAAGAAGCCCCTAAAGCCAGAGAAGAAGTGACATTTGGAATTTTTAAGCCTAAAAGACTTGTATCAATAGCAATTGCATTACCACCATTTAAATTAGAAGAGAAAGTATATAAACCACCACTATGAGCTTTTCCACCTAATATCCCAAATCTAAAACCAATATCCTCAACTAAATTATCATCAACCTCAACAATTTTTGCTTTTACATAAACTTGAGACTTGAGAATATCCAACTTAGAAATGATTTGTTTTAAGTAATTTACTTCTTTTTCAACTCCATCAATAATTATCCAATTGTTTTCTTCATCAATTGCAATACTCGGTCTCTTACTATTTTTGTATTCTTTTTGAGTAATTAATGTTTTTAAAATATTTTCTAAACTTTTTGCTTCTATATTTATAAGAGATATAACTTCTGTACTGTTATTTAAACTACCCACAACTACTTTTTTTTCTAATTTTCTAAAACTTTTTTCTTTTAAAATTATTTTTTCTGGTAAATCATCACTTTTAACTACTCTTAAAATATTTCCATGTTCAACTAAAATATAACCATTATCTTCTAAACTAAACTTTAATATATTTAACAAATTTTCTTTTGCAATGGGTTCATTTGCTGTCTCTTATACACATCTCCGAGCCCACGAGACCAGAGAGGATCTCGTA
>CAJXPH010000005.1 GCA_913057765.1 uncultured Campylobacteraceae bacterium | reverse complement strand
GAGATCCTCTCTGGTCTCGTGGGCTCGGAGATGTGTATAAGAGACAGATATAAAATTATCAAACAAAGATTTTTAAATTATAGATTAATGAGTGGAACAACAAGAATTGATAAAAAAATTGTTCCTTCATACTTTTTATGTTATTCGACATTAAACAGAAAAAGTATGAATGGTAGAATTGAATACGAAAAAGATGAAATTGCATATTTAAATAGAGATGAAGTAAAAATCTTAAGCCTGAAAAGTTTTAATGAAATTGGGAATAGTACTTATCAAACAGTAAAAGACTTGATGTTTAATCCTCCTACATTTGAATCAGAATTAAATATTAGAAATAAAGTTACAAATAATCCTTATGGACTATCAACTATTTTAGTAGTCGATGAGTTAATTGATGGTAAATATGAAATAAATCTAAATGCCCTAGTCTATGAAGATGTAAAAGAAGTTATTATATGAAACTTCTAGTTTGTGCGATGGAAACATCTTCAAATATTCACTTAAAAGAGCTAAAAAAATATCTAAATGATGATGTAGAACTATTAGGAGTTTTTGATAAAGAATTAGGAACCCCTCTCTACGACCTAACGCACCTTGCAATTATGGGATTTATAGATGCTATAAAAAAACTCAGATTTTTCTTCAGACTTCGAGATGAACTTGTAGATTTAGCAGAAGATTGTGACAAAGTTTTACTCATGGATTCATCAGGTTTCAATCTGCCTTTAGCAAAGAAATTAAAACAAAAATACCCAAATAAAGAGATAATCTATTATATTCTTCCTCAAGCTTGGGCATGGAAGAAAAAAAGAGTTGAGAAGCTAGAAAAGTTTTGTACAAAACTTTGTTCAATAATTCCTTTTGAAAGTGAAATATACAACGATAAAGAAAAAATCACTTATGTAGGACATCCTCTTTTAGATGAAATAACAGAATATAAAACTACTCTTGAGAAAACAAATAAAATTATCTATATGCCAGGTAGTAGAAAAACTGAAATCATCAATCATATGGATGTATTTAGAGAGCTTTCAAAGCAGATAGAAAACAAAGAACATATTTTAATTATTCCTTCAAAGTTTGATCAAGATTATATTAAAAAAACTTATGGTGACATATCAAATTTTACAATTTCAAATGATGCACATACAGTATTAAAAGAAGCAGAATTTGGATTCATTTGTTCAGGAACTGCAACATTAGAAGCCTCAATAATAGGTACTCCTTTTGTTATGAGTTATGTAGCTAAAAAACTTGATTATTTCATTGGTCGAAAATTCGTAAAACTCCCTTTCATTGGTCTTGCAAATATCTTTTTTCATAAGATGAATAGAGAGCCTATTCATAAAGAATACTTCCAAGAAGAAGTAAATACTACAAACTTACTAAACGAATATAAAAATATGAATAGAGACGACTATTTAAAAAACTCTCAACTACTTAGAGACTATTTACAATTTGGTAGTTCACAAAATGTTGCAAAAATAATTCAAAACTAATTTTTTTTTCGCTAAAATATATGACTTTTTAAAACATATAAATATATAGGATAGAAGAATGTTAGACATCATTGAAATTCAAGAAATTTTACCACACAGATACCCTCTTTTATTAGTAGATAGAATTACTGATATGGAAAAAGCAAAAAGTATCGTAGGGTATAAGAATATCTCAATTAGTGAACCTGCTTTTCAAGGTCACTTTCCAGGGCATCCAATTTACCCAGGAGTTATGATTCTTGAAGGTATGGCACAAGCAGGTGGAATTCTTGCACTAAAAAGCAACGATTTAACAGCAGAAGAGCTTAAAAATAAAGTGATCTATTTCATGAGTATTGATAAAGCAAAGTTTAGAACACCTGTTAGACCTGGAGATAAATTAGAATACAGAATCGAAATTAAAAAATTAAGAGGAAATCTAATTGTACTTGGTGGAAAAGCCTTTGTTGATGATGCTTTAGTTGCTGAAGCAGAACTAAAAGCTATGATAGTTGATAAATAATAGCACTGAATAGGTAAGAAATGAATAATATTCATAAAACTGCAATAATTGAAGATGGTGCCCAACTAGGTGATAATATCACTGTTGGTGCATTTACAATTATAGGCAAAAATGTAAAAATAGGTAATGGTACAACTATTGCTTCACATACAGTTATTGAAGGAAAAACTACAATTGGTGAAAATAATCAAATATTTTCACATGCAGCAATTGGAACAATTCCTCAAGATTTAAAATTTGATGGTGAAGATGTTGAACTAGTTATTGGAAACAATAATAAAATCAGAGAATTTACGCTATTTAATCCAGGAACAATTGGTGGTGGTTCAATTACAAAAATTGGAGACAACAATTTATTTATGGGATATACACATGTTGCGCATGATGTTATAGTTGGAAATAATTGTGTGTTTGCAAATGTTGCAACTCTAGCAGGTCATGTTGAGATTGATGATAATGTAGTAATTGGTGGATTAACACCAATTCATCAATTTTGTAAAATAGGCTCAAATGTTATGGTAGCTGGAGGTTCTGTAGTAACTCAGGATATTCCACCATTTTGTTTAGCAGAAGGAAATCGTGCAGTATTAAGAGGACTTAATTTAAACGGGCTAAGAAGAAGATTTCAAGATAGAGCAGATATTGATGCAGTTAGAAAAGCATATAAAGCAATATTTGAATCAGGAAATTCTATTTCTGAAGTAGCCAAAGAATTATTAGAAACAAACGAAAATAAGTATGTTCACGAACTAGCAAATTTTGTAATTGCTACAAAACGTGGAATACCATTTAATAGAAAATAGGACATTTTATATGAGTAAACTTGAATGTGACTTTTGTGGAACAGTTGATGCTCCCGATAATCCGATAATCTCAGGAGACAACGCCTCAATTTGTAAGGCTTGTGTTAATGCAGCACATGAAATTATGGTTTCTGGAAAAGAACCAGAATTAGAAAATGAAGAAGGTAATACGGAGAAAGAAAGTGCTCCAGTTTTACTTAAAACACCTGCACAATTAAAAGAAATTTTAGATGATTATGTAATTGGACAAAATAGAGCTAAAAAAGTTCTATCTGTTGCAGTTTATAACCACTACAAAAGAATTTTTAGACATCATGAAATTGACGATGATACAGAAATAAATAAGTCAAATGTGATTTTAATTGGACCAACAGGTTCAGGAAAAACACTTTTAGCACAAACTATAGCAAAATACCTTGATGTACCTTTAGCTATCGCAGATGCAACTTCTTTAACAGAAGCAGGATATGTTGGGGATGATGTAGAAAACGTTATAACAAGACTTATTCAAGCAGCAGACGGAGATATAAAAAAAGCTGAATCAGGAATCATCTTTATTGATGAAGTTGATAAAGTTGCTAGAATGAGTGAAAACCGTTCAATCACTAGAGATGTTTCAGGAGAAGGTGTACAGCAAGCACTTCTTAAAATCGTTGAAGGTGCAACAATTAATGTTCCGCCAAAAGGTGGAAGAAAACATCCTGGACAAGATGCACTACAAGTAGATACTACAAATATTCTTTTCATTTGTGGTGGAGCTTTTGATGGTCTGGAAGAGATTATTAAGAAAAAACAAGGTGGAAATGTATTAGGTTTCAACCAAGAGAAAATAAGTAAAAATGATGATTCTTTAATCTCAAAAGTTGAAGCTCATGATTTAGTAAAATATGGACTTATTCCAGAATTAATCGGAAGACTTCATATGATTGCAACTTTAAATGAAATTACAGAAGATGATATGGTTCATATTTTAACTGAACCAAAAAATGCTTTAGTAAAACAGTATGTAAAACTATTTGAACTTGATAATGTAAAACTAAAATTTGAAAAAGCAGCACTAAAAGAAATTGCAAAACTTGCAATTGAAAGAAAAACTGGAGCAAGAGGTCTTCGTTCAATTATAGAAGATATCATGCTTGATATTATGTACGATTTACCAACATATAAAGATAAAACGATAACTATCACAAAAGATGTTGTAACAAAAGAAAAAGAACCAAAAATAGCTTAAAAAAGAAGGACGTAGATGTTTTTAGACAAAATAATCGGTATGTTTTCAAATGACATGGCAATAGACCTTGGAACTGCAAATACTATCGTTTCTGTAAAAGGAAAAGGTATTATAATCAACGAACCATCAGTTGTTGCCGTTCAAAATGATAGATATGGTAAAGATAAAATTTTAGCTGTGGGACAAGAAGCTAAACAAATGATTGGTAAAACTCCTTTAAATATTACAGCTGTTAGACCTATGAAAGATGGGGTTATTGCAGATTTCGAAATGACTGAAAGAATGATTAGATATTTCATTGAAAAAGCACATTCTAGAAAATCTTTCATACGTCCACGAATCATTATTTGTATCCCATATGGAATTACACAAGTTGAAAGAAAAGCGGTTAAAGAATCAGCACTAAGTGCTGGAGCTAGAGAAGTATTCCTTGTAGAAGAACCAATGGCTGCGGCTATTGGTGCAGGGATTCCAGTTTCTGACCCATCTGGTTATGTTGTAGTTGATATTGGTGGTGGTACTACTGAAATTGGTGTTACATCACTGGGAGGACTAGTACTTTCAAAATCAATTAAAGTTGCTGGAGATAGATTTGATAAAGCAATTATTGATTATGTAAGACAAAACTATAACCTATACATTGGTGAAAGAACTGCAGAGAATATCAAAATTGAAATTGGTACTGCAATTAAACAAAACCAAGAGCTTAAAATAAAAGTAAAAGGTAGAGATAACTCTGGATTACTTTCAACTATAGAACTTGGAAGTGAAGGTGTTAGAACTGCAATTAAAGAACCATTAAGAGAAATAGTTTCAGCAGTAAGATCAGTATTAGAAGAAATGCCACCAGATTTAGCAGGTGATGTTGTTGATAATGGTGTTGTTATGACAGGAGGAGGAGCTCTTATTCGTGGGTTAGATAAATACTTAGCAGATATTATCAAACTTCCAGTTAGAGTTGCTGATGAGCCTTTATTAGCTGTTGCTTATGGTACAAGCAATGTATTAGACCAGGAAGCATTATTAAAATTAATCACTAATGAATAAATTTCTATTCTTTCTTTTTTTTCTTGCAGTTACTTTAGGTTATATCTTTGACCTTGACCAAGTAATTGCAAGAAATTTTAATCCTTTTAACGGTATAAAACAATTTTATGTAGAGACAGTAGTGTCAATACAGACTAAAACTGAAAAATATTTTAATCAAACAATAAAAATTGAAAATCTTCAAAAAGAAAATGAAGAATTAAAAAACTATAAATTACAATACCTTAACTCTAAAAATAAACTAGAATCTCTTTTAGAAACATTAGATGCACCAAATTCAGCCACAGAACAAATTATGTTCACAAGAGTTTTATCATATATCAACTTTGATAACTTTACAAAGGTCTGGTTAGATTTAGAAAAAAAAGACAACTCAATTTTAGGAATAATTTCACAAGAATTTGCAGCAGGTATTGTTGTAAATCAAGAGGGGAAAGCAAAAGCACTCCTAAATGGAAATGAAAAATGTAACTACTCTATATTTATTGGTGAAAATAAAGCTCCAGGGATAATTCATGCGACAAAAGATAGACAAAATCTAGTTGCAAAATTTATTCCTATTTGGTTTGATATTAAAGTAGGAGATGAAGTAATTACTTCAGGAATGGATAATATCTTTTTTGAAGGTCTAAAAGTTGGGAAAGTTATTTCAATCAAAAAAAAGCAAGATATTCAAGAAGCAATAATAGCACCCTATGCAAAGGTTTTAAAACAAAAATCTTTTTTTGTATATAAGAAAAACCAAAATGAGAAAATACAAGTAGAAAACTTAATAATAAAAGAAACTAAGAAAAAAGACTCTAAAAAGAAAACTAAAAAATAGTTTTTATATAATCTGCAACTCTAAACGAATTTGCATAAATAGTCCACGTATGAGGTACACTTCCACCTGTTGGCATAAAACTACCATCAGTAACAAACAAGTTTTTTAAATCATGTGATTGACAATGTTTATTCAGTACTGAAGTTTTAGGATCATCTCCAAATCGACATCCACCTGCTTGTAAATTAGCAGAAGGTAGAGGAGAAATATTCATATCAATATTTTTTGCACCCATTTGTTTTAAAACTTTCACTGCTTTCTTTGCTAAGAAATTCCCAACTTTAACATCTTGTTTATGAGCACCTATTCTAATATTTGCAACAGGTATTCCATACTTATCTTTATACTTTTCATCAACACTTACAAAACAGTTATCATTTGGCATCCAGTCAGTAAAAACTTCAAAATGTAGAACTCTTTTTTTTGTAAAATTTTCATAAAGTTTATCTTGTAATGCTTTTCCATAAAGTAGGTTTCCATTATCATCTCTTTTTAAACCATTTGCTCGTCTAATTGGATTTGCATGTTCAAATAAAAAATCAACAGTTCCACCTTTAAACTCATCAGTATAATACCAATCTTTTAATGCTCTATTTACAAAAAGTCCTTGAGTGAATAGTTCTTCTTTTGATAAATTTGATTCATCAAATTCTCCACTTCCAATTCCTCCACCAGTAAAGATCATATTTCGACCTACTAGATTTGAACTATTTGCTAAGCCATTGGGATAAAATTTGTTTTTAGAATTTAAAAGAAGTCTTGAACTTTCAACTGCTTGGGCTGCAACTACAAATAATTTTGCTTCAACTTCTTTTTTATTACCCTCTTTTGTAAAGTAATATGCCTTTGTAACCTCATCTTCTGAACAATCAAGTTTATATACAAATGATTCAGCTTTAACAGTAAGATTTCCAGTTTTTAAAGCATCAACTAAAAGTGAAGCTCTTGAACTTCCTTTTGCCCCACTAGAACAAGCGTAACTTCCACAATAGTTTGAATAATAGCAAGGATTCCGATTATCTTTAGGTCTTGAGATAATTGCCCGAGGTACTTTATAAGAAGTAAATTTTAAATTCCCACAACTCTTATCAAAAAGCTTTACAATAGGATGTTCCTCTAAAGCAGGATAAGCATATTCTTTTGTACTTCTTGGTTCATGATGATTATACTTTGTAATTTCCCCAGATACACCTACTTCTGATTCTACTTTTGTATAATATGGCTCCATGTCGTTATATGAAATTGGCCAATCTTCAACATTTGCTCCATCAATTTTTCCATATACTGTTTTTAGTTTAAAATCATTAGGTTTTAATCTATGAAAATATCCACTCATAAAATTTGATGAACCACCTAAAATATTTCCATTCCAAAAACTCCACCCAGTATCATAGGTAGGAAACTTATGCCATCCATCTTCAATATACTCTTCAATAACATGATATTCATCTTTTAATTTAGGAGTGACAATATCTCGTCTAACAAATGCAATTTCATCTTTTGAAAAATCCTTCTCACTATAAATAGGACCCTTCTCTAAAATAAGAACTTTTTTACCAAGCTTTGTAAGCTCATATGCAATTGGTCCAGCACCTGCTCCACTTCCTATAATACAAATATCATATTTCATCATATTACTTTTGCATACTTTTGTTTTGGTTGTGGTTTTCCAGTTTGATGATTTAAACTACTCCAGCCTTTTTCATTTGTATTTCCACCATATATAGGATCACTAAGCATTGCTTCTATTCCATAATATACAAGTTTAGTTAGCCATGATTCTCCATACTCACTATTTCTTGTACGTTCAATTATATTTTCTCTTTGTTCTTTATTAGCATTTAAAAAGTTAGGGAAAGAATCATTAAAATCAACAGCACCTTGTATTATATACTCGAGATCATCTTTATCAAAAGATTTATGTTTAGAATTCATTTGTAAATATAAAGTTGCATTAAAATCTTTAGCACTAGGCATTGTGGAAGTTTTTGGAAAAAGAATATCAAATATATTATCAATAATTAACCAAGAAAGAGTATCATCAGATTTAATCTCTTGAGAATTTAAAGCAGTACTAATCCCTAGAATAGAAGTTGTAAGTATAAATTCTCGTCTTTTCATTTTTAATCTACTAGTATCTAGCCATTATATTATCAACATCACCCCAAGAGAGTTTTGAATCACCGTCTTTTTTGAACATGTTATAAACATATCTAGCAAACATATCAGTCTCTAAATTAACTTTTGTTCCAACTTTATATCTTTTAAAAAGTGTATTTTCAATTGTGTGAGGGATAATTGTAAGCCTAAATGAATCTTTTAAAACTTCATTTACAGTTAAGGAAACACCATCTATTGTTACACTACCTTTTGGAATTATATATTTAATATATTCACTTGATAGAGAAACAAAAAAATCTGTAGAGTTTCCACTCGTTTTTATACTAGTAATTGTTCCTAAACAATCAACATGACCTTGCACAATATGACCCTCAAATCTATCACCCATCATCATGGCAGGTTCAATATGAACTTTCCCTCTATAGTTTTCCATAGCTAATAGATTTTGTGATTCAGGAGATAACTCTACAGTAAAAGTATCACTTGTACATCTAACTACTGTAAGACACGCACCATTAACGGCAATTGAGTCTCCAAGTTTTGGCGAGTATTTGGCTTTTAAAGTTAAAAAACTGTTTTTTAAACTTAAAACCTCAGCCATTTCACGAATTAATCCAGTAAACACATAAATCCTTTAGCAAAATTATAGTAAAGTTCGAAATATTTGGTATAATACCGAAAAATTATTGAGAAGCTAATTTTTACACTTTCACAAAGATATAATCAAATTTTTAAAAACTTTTCAATATGTAAAAAAAGAAATAGCCATAAGGCTAGTTATACATAGGATAATTATGAGTTACGATATTATAGTTGTAGGTGGAGGGCATGCAGGAATTGAAGCCTCTTTAGCCGCAGCAAGAATGGGTAAAAAAACCCTACTTATTACAATGTTAGTTGAACAAATTGGTGCTGCTTCATGTAACCCAGCTATAGGTGGACTTGCAAAAGGGCACTTAGTTAGAGAACTTGATGCAATCGGTGGAGAAATGGGACTTTGTACAGATGCCACAGGTATTCAATTTAGAATATTAAATGCATCAAAAGGTGCAGCAGTTCAAGGAAGCCGTGCTCAAATTGATATGGATAAATATAGAGAGTATATGAGAAAAGTTTGTCATAACACTCCAAATTTAGAAGTATACCAAGATGAAGTATCTTCTCTTCTAGTTAGAAATGACAATGAAGTTCATGGAGTAAATACGAAACTTGGTGAAGTTTTTGAAGCTAAAAAAGTAATTATTACTACAGGTACTTTTATGAGAGGTCTGATTCATATAGGTGAAAATACTTATGAAGCAGGAAGAGCTTGGGAATTACCATCATCAACTCTATCAATTCAGTTAAAAGAACTAGGATTAAAGGTAGGAAGATTAAAAACTGGAACACCTGCGAGAATAGATTCAAACTCTATAAATTTTGAGGTAATGGAAGCTCATGGAGGAGATGAAATACCAACTCCTTTTTCATTTAGAACAGATAAATCAAACTTCAACCCAAAACAGTATCCATGTTACATTACATATACAAATCTTGGAACTCATGGGACTATTTCTTCAAACTTTGATAGAGCACCACTTTTCACTGGTCAAATTCAAGGTTCAGGTCCTAGATACTGTCCAAGTATTGAAGACAAAGTAAATAGATTTGCTGAAAGAGAAAGACATCAATTATTCTTAGAACCACAAACTGAAATGGGTACAGAATATTATATAAATGGGTTAAGTACTTCTATGCCAATTGATGTTCAAAAAGATATGATTCATTCAATCCAAGGTTTAGAAAATGCAAGAATCATTAGATATGGTTACGCAATAGAATATGACTATGTAGATCCAACAGAATTAAAACATACTCTAGAAACTAAGAAAATCAAGAACCTTTATAATGCAGGTCAAATCAATGCAACTACAGGTTATGAAGAAGCTGCAACACAAGGGTTTATGGCTGGGATCAATGCTGCCCTTGCTATTGATGAAAAAGAACCATTTATACTAAGACGTGACGAAGCTTATATTGGAGTTTTAATTGATGATTTAGTTACAAAAGGAACAAATGAACCATATAGAATGTTCACTTCACGTGCAGAGTATAGACTACTATTAAGAGAAGAAAATGCTGACTTAAGACTAACTCAATACGGTCATAAACTGGGACTAATTGATGATGAACAAATGTCAAAAGTTGAATTTAAAAGAAAGACTTTAAAAGATGCAGTTGAATTTATGGCAGAAGAATGGTTCACATCTAAAAAAGAAAATCTTGAATTACTTGAATCATTAGGCGAAGATAAGATTAGAGATAGAGCAAAACTTATTGATGTTATTGGACGAAATACTATTACTCCAGAGAAGTTTGATAAATTTATTCCAGCTCTTGCACATACTGAAATCTATTTAAAAGAACAAATCATTATAGAAGCAAAGTATTATAGATATATTACAAAACAACAAAAACAAATTGATAAAATGAAAAAAATGCTTCAACTAAAAATACCAGAAAACTTTGATTATAAAGTAATCCCTGGTTTATCAAATGAAGTAGTTGAAAAATTAGAAAAATTTAATCCACCAACACTATTTAATGCAAGTGAAATTTCAGGGATAACTCCATCAGCAATTGATATTATACATATGTATATAAATGTAAAAAGCAAAAAGTAGCATATCAATGTACTGATATAAGTTTAGCTTATAATATATTATGTTAATTATAAGTTAGATTTATATATAATTTCAAAAAACCTAGGATGTAACGATGAATGAAACTTCAACTTCCGTAAAAAAAACTTCATATAGAATAAAAAGATACTATTCTTATATAATAGCAACAATCATTTCTTTAGCCGTACCATTTATTACAATCAATGGAAATCATCTATTTTTATTATCATTTGATAAAAAACAATTCCACTTAATAGGTATTGCTTTTGATATGCAAGAATTATACTTAATGCCATTTTTATTAATGCTTCTATTCCTTGGAATTTTTGCAGCAACTGCACTAGGTGGTAGAGCTTGGTGTGGATGGGCCTGCCCTCAAACTATTTTTAGAGTAATATATAGAGATTTAATTGAATCAAAAATATTAGGTTTAAGAAGAATCAAAAATAAACAAAAAGAACCTAATTGGAGTAAAGCAGAAAATGCTTCTAAAAAAGTAGTCGCAATTATAATATGGTCTGCTTTATCATTAATAGCAGCAGCTGATTTTATTTGGTACTTTGTTCCTCCTGAAGATTTTTTTGAATATATACAAAATCCAACAGAACACATGCTTCTAATTGGTATAGTGTTATCTACTGCTGCATTTTTAGTTTACGACGTTGTATGGTTAAAAGAAGATTTTTGTGTTTACGTATGTCCTTATTCAAGAGTTCAATCAGTTTTATACGATGATGATACTTACCAAGCTATTTATTCAACAAATAGAGGTGGAGATATTTATAATGACGATAAAGAGAAAATTATTTTCAAAGCAAAAGATTTACCTGAAGTAGCAAATGAATGTACCACATGTGAATCATGTGTAACTGTTTGTCCAACTCATATTGATATTAGAAAAGGTATGCAATTAGAATGTATAAACTGTCTAGAGTGTGTTGATGCATGTACAACAGTTATGGGAAAACTAGGTAAAGAATCACTTGTTCAATGGTCAAGTACTAGTGCAATTGAAAAAGGTCAACCTACAAAACTAATTAGAAAATCTACTATTATGTACGCTGTCTCTTTAGTTTTAATTGTAGGATTACTTTTCGTTATGGGTGGGAAAAAAGAGTATATGCTTCTAAATGTTAATAAAACATCACAACTTTACAAAATAAAAGAGAATAATGTTGTAGCAAATAACTTCTTATTTTTATTCCAAAATACAGATTCTAAACCTCATACGTATGCTTTAGAAATTATGGATCACAAAGATATTAAAATTACAAGATTTAGACCATTTAAACTAAGTCCAAAAAAACTTGCTAAAAAAGTTGTTGTTTTACAAACAGACAAATTATTAGTTAACGATATAACAAAAGACACCCCAATAACTGTTACTATTAGAGCTTATGCAGTTGATGAGCCTGAAAGAATTTCTGTTACAAGAAAAGCAGTATTCTTCTTTCCAAGAGCAGATAAATTAAAATAGAAAAAAAGGCGAAGTTTTATTTCTTCGCCCTTTTTTTATTTAAATATTACTAGAAAGGAATAGCAGTATCTACAGCTTCTCCTGCTTCAGAAACAGTATCACCAACAATATCTGGCGTAACTGTATTTAAAACAGCTCCCGTTACTCTAAAGGGTAAAGCCACAACATCTCCTACAATACACCCATTAAATGATAATATAATTAAAAGTACTAAAAAAAAAGATTTCATTAAATTCCTAAGGTTTTCTCGTCGAAATTATATTTTAAATTATATAAGAAGGATATTAGGGAACTATTTTCTTATTAATCTTTAATATACAAAAAAATCGATCTATTTAACTACATATTAACCTCTGTTTAGATATAATCGCGGAATATTTTATTATAAATTTTTAATTATTTTTTGGAGTTTTTTATTATGACTAAATTCATATTTGTAACAGGTGGAGTATTAAGTTCACTAGGAAAAGGTATCACTTCTGCATCTATTGCAACAATTTTAAAACAATCTGGGTTCAAAGTTTCTATGCTAAAAATTGACCCTTATTTAAATGTAGATCCAGGAACAATGAGTCCTCTAGAACATGGTGAAGTATTTGTAACAGCCGATGGAGCTGAAACAGATCTAGACTTAGGAAATTATGAAAGATTTATTGATGTAACTCTAACTAAAAAAAACTCATTTACAACGGGTCAAGTTTACCAAAGCGTTATTAAAAGAGAAAGAGAAGGTGGTTACTTAGGTAAAACTATCCAAGTAATCCCTCATGTTGTAGACGAAATTAAAGATAGAATCTATGCAGCAGCAGATGAACATGAATTTTTAATTATCGAACTTGGTGGAACTGTTGGAGATATCGAAGGCTTACCATTTATGGAAGCAATTAGAGCAATTAGACACGAGCTTCCTAAATCAAATACTATGAACATTCATTTAAGTTTAATCCCATTTATAAAAGCAGCAGGAGAACTTAAAACAAAACCAACTCAACACTCTGTTCGAGAGTTAAGAAGAATTGGAATCACTCCTCATATGCTTGTATGTAGAACAGAAAAAGAACTTCCTAAAAACTTAAAAGATAAATTAGCATTATCATGTGATATTGATAGAAATGCAGTAATTGAAGCTGGTGATGCAGCGTCAATTTACCAAGTTCCTTTACAATTTATCAAAGAAGGTATTTTAACTCCATTATCAGACCATTTTAATATTAAAATCAAGCCAAATATGGAAAGATGGGATACACTTGTAAAAAATATTTTAGTACCACAAGATGAAGTAACAATTGCATTTGTTGGTAAATATTTAGATTTAAAAGAATCTTATAAATCACTAATCGAAGCATTAATTCACAGTGGAGCACACTTAAATACAAAAGTAAATATTCACTGGTGCGATTCTGAAAGAATCGAAGACATTGGTGCTTATGAAATTATTGGAAACTCTGATGCTATATTAGTTGCCGGTGGATTTGGACATAGAGGTGTTGAAGGAAAATTAAAAGCAATTCAATACGCTAGAGAAAATAAAATTCCATATTTAGGTATTTGTTTAGGTATGCAATTATCAGTTATTGAATATGCAAGAAATGTACTTGGGCTTGAAGATGCTAACTCAATTGAGTTTGATGAAAATACTACTAATCCTTTAATTTACTTAATTGACGAATTTATGGACCAAAGTGGAAATAAACAACTTAGAACTCATAAATCACCAATGGGTGGAACAATGAGACTAGGAGAATATCCATTTGAACCATTAAAAGGTACTCACTTACAAAAAGCATATGGAAATGAAGAAATCTATAATGAAAGACATAGACATAGATATGAAGCAAATCCTGCATATAGAGAACAACTAGAAGAAGCAGGAATGATTATTTCTGGGCAATCAAATGGTTTAATTGAAGCTGTTGAAATCAAAGATCATCCTTGGTTTGTAGGAGTTCAATTTCACCCTGAATTTACTTCTCATTTAGAGACACCAAATCCAATAATTTTAGACTTTGTAAAACAGGCAAATAAACATAGTTAATGTCTAAAATTACAAAACCAGAACTTTTTAATCTATTAGAAGCAAGACATGAGAATGATACATATTCTCTTCTTGCAAATATTCCTGCACCTGACAGTTTTAAAGATATCAAAAAAGCTACCCTTAGAATTAAAAAAGCAATTTCAAATAATGAACAAATAACTATAGTTGGTGATTATGATGTTGATGGTGTAGTCTCAACAACAATTATTGTGGATTTCTTCAAAAAAATTGGAGTTGATGTAAATTATATTATTCCAAATAGATTCAAACATGGATATGGTTTATCACCAAAAATTGTCGATATGATTAACAGTGGGTTAGTAATTACTGTAGATAATGGAATATCAGCAGTTGATGCAGCTTTAAAATTAAAAGAAAAAGGTATTGATTTAATTATCACAGATCATCATACTGTTGGTGAAAAAGTTCCAGATGCCTATGCAATTGTAAATCCAAAACAAAAAGATTGCAATTTTCCTTTAAAAGAAATTTGTGGTGCACAAGTTGCATGGTACCTTTGTGCCTCAATAAAAAAAGAACTTGACAAAAAAATAAGTATGCAAGATTTCTTTGACCTTTTATGTGTAGCTATTATTGCGGATATAATGCCTATGACAAGTTTAAACTATACAATGGTTAAACATGGCCTTAAAAAAATAAAAACATCACGTAGACCTGCTTTTATTAAGATAAATGAAATGATGCAAAAAGAATTTTTTGTATCAGATGATGTAGGATTTACAATTGCTCCAAAAATCAATAGCGCAGGAAGAATGGATGATGCATCAGTTGCTCTATCTTTTCTTTTATCTCAAACTCAATATGAAGCAAATGAATCGCTACAATTATTAGAAGAGTTAAACTGCTATAGAAAAACTCTACAAGAAGATATTTCTCAAAAAGCAAATACGGCAAGTGATGCTAATGACAATGCAATTATAGTTTGGGGAGAAGATTGGCATGAAGGAGTAATAGGAATTGTTGCTTCAAAACTATCACACTCATACAAAAAACCTGCTTTTATTTTTTCAATTAAAGACGGTATTGCAAAAGGTAGTGCCAGAGCCAATGCAAATATAAATCTTCATACAATAATAACAGAAACATCTGATTTACTTTTAGGATTCGGTGGTCATAAAAATGCCGCAGGATTATCATTAAAAGCTACGAACCTAGAAGAGTTTAAAAGAAGAATAAATGACCAACTAAATGTTGAACCAGAAGAGTTACATATAGAACATGATGTATTAGGTGAGCTTGATGTTTCATGCGTTGACATAGAATTTCTAAGTATTATTGAAAAGTTTGAACCTTATGGTTTAGAAAACCATAGACCAATTTTCAAAATATCAAATTCTAAAGTCTTAAAATCACAACTTTTTGGACGAGATAAAAATCATTTAAAACTTACACTTAGTAGTAATGGATTTGTTTTTGAAGCATTAAGATTTCATGCAGATAGAAAAATTTTAGCTGATTATATAGACTTAGTAGTTTCTGTAAATAAAAACGAATTTAGAGGACAAATAAGCCCTCAATTCTTAATTCAAGATATTTTATAAAACCATAGGAGGCACAATATGAAGTTGTCTTCCTCTTTTAATTCCTTCTAACTCTAATATCTCATCATCAATAGAAGTTCGTCCAGTAGAAGAGCTTAGAATATTTCCATTTCTTATATCAATAAGTTTAATAAAAACTATTAAATTTTGAGTTGTAATAGAATAAGTCCCAACAACTGCAAATTGTGAGTCAACATTCTTTTTATTAATCTCATTTTGTTTTCTTGTTAAAACATTTAATCCATGTTTACCATATTGAAAGTATTCACCAAGTTCTACTTCTCTAACAGTAATATCATGATTTAATACAGAATCTTTTAAATGATCAGATAATAAAAAACCAAGTTTTGAACGATTTCTTAATTTATCTAAATTCACAAAATCTGAAACTAATACAACATCATCAATGCTGATATGTCTTTTTAGTTTAACAGATGATTTATCTACAAGTCTTTGAACAAGAGAATGAAAATCATTTGAACCTGTAAAGTTTTTATGGTTATCAGGAGATTTAAGGGCTATTTGATTTAATACATCAGAACAACCAGATAGAGTAATTATAAAAAATACTGAAGCTAATGTAAACTTCAATATTTTTAGTGTAGATTTATTCATTTATACTATTTTTCTCTTATGATTTTAATAGTTCTTGCCGGTCTACAATCTTTAAATAAAATACAATCATTTCTTTTATTATGTAAATAAGTTGATCTTGAACTTGAAATGATTTTTCCAGTAATATTATCAATAACTCTTGCATTTAACATTACTTTTCCAAATTGTCTAGAGTAAGTTCCTACAACTACATAAGTATTTGGAACCTGATCTTTTAGTTTATAAGGGTTTCTTGTAATAAAGTATTCACCTTTTTCATTTATTGAAACAGCCATTTGACCTCTATATTCAATAATGTTAAAACCTCTATTAGACATCTCATTAATCATGCTTTCACTTACAATTCTTCCAAATTCAGTTGTCTTTTTGAAATTATCTAATCTAACAAATGAAGTAATCAGAACTGGCTTACTAGTATCCATCTTCTTATTTCTCATCATTTGAGTAGCTAGTGAGTTAATTGTTCCTTCTAGCGTTGATTGTGTTGTTACATTTCTTTGCATATCTTCTGCTATTTGAATATGTTGTTTTGTAACTTGTACTTTTTGATTTTCTTTTACAACACTACTTTCTGAATAAGAAGGTGCAAACACAGATTGTGAGAAACATCCAGTAAATAAAAATACTGTAGCTGTCACAAGAGATGTTTTAGCGAAAGTTTTAAGCATAAATTCCCCTTTTATTAATTGCATAGATTCTATTTAAAAACAGCTTATAAATTCTTGAAAAGATTATAACTTAGTTATTTATCTATACACCTTATTTCCATTATTGTATGATAAAATACAATTTATAAGCAATATTACATAAGGAATAAAAATGCCTAAAGTTTTAGTTACCATCTCAACCGGATTTGAAGAAATAGAAGCAATAACAATTATTGATGTATTAAGACGTGCAGAAATTGAAGTAGTGATTGCAACAATAAATGATATTTTAACAGTCGGAGCGAATGCAATTGTTATACAAGCAAATCAATACTTAAAAGATATTAACCCCTTAGATTTTGACATGATAGTTCTTCCAGGAGGAGGAATAAATACTCAAAATCTAGCATCAAGTACACTAGTACAAAACTCACTAAAACAAATGAAAGAAAAAGATAAATACATAGCAGCAATTTGTGCAGCACCTTACGCTTTACATACAGCAAATGTACTAAATAGAAATTATACTTGTTACCCAAGTTTTGAAGAGAAAATAAGACAAGACGGTTACCAAGGTGACAAACAAGAAGTTGTCATAGATGAAAAAATTATCACCTCAAGAGGCCCTGCTACAGCTATGACTTTTGCATTAGAACTTGTAAAGATTTTAAAAGATGAAAATACTTACCAAAAAGTAAAAGCTGGATTATTAGTGAAGAGTTCATAATAACTAATCATATTTTTATATAATAAATTGTATTATTTTAGACTTTATTTTTAATACAAGGAAAACATATGAAAAAACTAATTTTAACTATCTTGTTACTTTGTAGCACTTCGCTATTTTCTGCAGGATTTAACACACCAATGGAAGCTTTTAATTTTTACTATAACCTAGCTGAAAAAGCCAAAGTATATAGAGATAAAAATGGACACTATAGTAAAAAACATATTAATGCCTTATCTCCTCATATGTGGTCAAGAAAAAGTTCTCCTCAAGATATAAGTGTAAGACTATCTCATCATCGAAGTTATATTCTAAGTACAATAAATAATTATAGGGGGGGAAGACCCTTTAGTAGTTAGTTTAAAGGTTGGAAAACCATTCTTTGGACGAGGACAGAAAAGAAAAGGTATATTGACAATCCCTTATACATATTTTAAGCATCAATCTTATAGACAATCTAGGCTTCATACACTAAGAGCAAAACAAGTAGGAAAAAAAATAAAATGGTTTATAAAATAAATAGAAACCAGTATCTAGGAAATATTAGATGATTAAACACTAAAACTATGAGAGATAGATTCATCTCTCATAAACTCTATAAAATACAATTACAATTTATCTACCTGTTATTAAAATGTAACCATCATCTAATAAAATCTATTTTATGAAATACAAAAGCATATTTATCTCAGATGTACATCTAGGTACAAAATTCTCAAATACAACCAGACTTCTAGACTTTTTTAAACACAACGATAGTGAAAATTTATATTTAGTTGGAGACATCATTGATGGTTGGGCAATTAAACGTAAGTTTATTTGGCCACAAACACATTCAGATGTAATTCAAAAAATCCTAAAAAAAGCTAGAAAAGGATGCAATGTTACTTTTATTACAGGTAACCACGATGAATTTTTAAGACCTTTTGCTCCCCTAGTTCTTGGTGATTCAATTGATATCAAAAATGAAGTTGAATATACATCCTTAAATGGGAAAAAATATTTAATCACTCATGGAGATTTTTTTGATTCAATTACCATGACAAAAAGATGGCTTGCCATTCTTGGCGACTACGGATACGATTTACTTTTAAATATAAACCAAATTATAAATGTCATAAGATTAAGACTTGGAATAAAATCAAGATGGTCACTATCTAAATATATAAAAGACAATGTTAAATCTTCAGTATCCTTTATAACAGACTTTGAATCAACCTTATCTAATCATGCAAAACATAAAGGATATGATGGCATAATATGTGGACATATTCACAAAGCAGAGATAAAAGATGTCGACACCATAGAGTATTTAAACTGTGGTGATTGGGTTGAATCATGTACTGCGATTGTAGAAACATTTGATGGAGAATTTAAGATAATTAATTGGTTAGAAAAATGAATTTAGCTTTAGTATTAAGTGGAGGAGCTGCACGTGGAGCTTTTCATTTAGGAATACTCAGCTTTCTTGAAGAAAAAGGTATAGAAGTTGATGCTTATTCAGGAAGTTCTATTGGAGCAATTATTGCTTGTTCTCATGCAAGTGGAATTGAAGCTAGAAAAATATTAGAAATTTTTAAAAGTGATGATATAAAAAAAGTTTTAAAATTCAATTACTTTAAAAAAGGTCTAATAAGAATAGACAAAGATCATCAAATTTTAAACCAATTACTCCCTATTAGAAAAATAGAAGACCTTCCAAAAAAAGTTACAATAAATGCATATGATACAAATACAAAAAAGGTTTTGTATTTTGATAAAGGAGACACTCATATATTATGTATGGCTTCAAGTGCACTTATCCCAATCTTTAGACCAATTCACTATGAGAAACACAACTTAATTGATGGTGGACTTTTTGATAATATGCCAATCAAACCACTTGAAAATAAAGGGTTTGATATTTATACTGTTGATTTAATGCCAAGGTCAACTAATGAAAAAAGAAGAGGATTTAACCCTTTAAAACAATTAAAAAAGAATTTCTTCAAAACACGTTTTGATAATGGAAGTTATTCAATTCATCATTCAGATGTATATATTACGCATCAAAGTCTACGACATATAAATATGTATACATTCAAAGGTTTACAAGAAAGTTTTGAATTAGGATATAAGGAAGCTCCCAAATATTTTTCTTGAAAATTATAATCTAATTTTCAACATCAACTACTTTTTAAAGACCAATTCGTTATAATCGCGATATTAAATATTAAAGAATTATCATGTCAACAATACCACAATTTACACATTTACATTTACATACAGAGTATTCACTACTAGATGGTGCCAATAAAATTAAGCCTCTTGCAAAAAAAGTAAAAGAGATGGGAATGACATCTGTTGCAATGACCGATCATGGAAATATGTTTGGTGCAATTGACTTTTATAATGCAATGAGAAAAGAGGGTATTAAGCCTATTATTGGGATGGAAGCCTATATTCATAATAATGAAGAATTAGGAGATAAGACAACAAGACAAAGATTCCACTTATGTCTTTATGCAAAGAATCAAACAGGTTATAAAAATCTAATGTTCTTAACTTCTCAAGCTTATATGCATGGATTTTATTACTACCCAAGAATAAATAAAAAACTCTTACGTGAACATTCAGAAGGATTAGTTTGTAGTGCAGCTTGTTTACAAGGTGAAATAAACTGGCACTTAAACTTGCAAAATCCTCGTAACGTTAAAAATGGAGCATTAGGATATGAAAGAGCAAAAGAGATTGCTTTAGAATATCATGATATTTTTGGTGACGATTATTATTTAGAGATTATGAGACATGGAATTGGTGACCAGCATTTCGTTGATGACCAAATTTTAAGAATTGCTCATGAAACAGGAATAAAACTTGTTGCTACAAACGATACCCATTATTTAAACCAAAAAGATGCAGATGCGCACGAAGCATTCATGTGTATTGCAATGAATAAACTTTACGATGATCCAAATAGATTAAGACATTCTGTTCATGAATTTTATTTAAAATCACCAGAGCAAATTGCAAAACTATATGCAGATATACCTGAAGCAATTCATGCAACACAAGAGATAGCCGATAAATGTAATTTAGAAATAAAACTAGGAGACCCTACTCCACCTAACTTTAAATTTACAAAACAAAAATCTGCAATTGATAGTCTAGTATTACCAGAGCCAGACTTAGAATATTCACTAGAAAATGACAAAGTTTTGTTTATTCACGAATGTTGGAAAGGTTTAGAAAAAAGACTTAAAATTGTTGATGCATCTAAACACCAAGAATACAAAGATAGATTACAAGTAGAAATTGACATTATCAATAATATGAAATTCCCAGGATATATGCTAATCGTATGGGATTTCGTAATTGTTGCAAAAGAAATGAAAATTCCAGTTGGTCCAGGGCGGGGTTCTGCTGCTGGTTCACTTGTTGCTTTCTCTTTAGAGATTACCGATATTGACCCAATGCCATATGGTCTACTTTTTGAGAGATTTCTAAACCCTGAAAGAATCTCAATGCCAGATATCGATATGGATTTCTGTCAAGCAAGACGTGGAGAAATTATTGATTATGTTGTTGAGCAATATGGAAGAGCCAATGTTGCACAAATTATTACTTTTGGTAAGTTACTTGCAAAAGGGGTAATTAGAGACGTTGCCAGAGTTCTTGATATGCCTTATTCAAAAGCAGATGCAATGGCAAAACTAATTCCTGATGAATTAGGAATTGACCTTACAAATTCTTGGGAAAAAGAACCAAAAATAAGAGAACTTTGTGATATTGATCCACAAGCAGCAAGAGTTTGGGAATATGCATTAGCACTAGAAGGTCTAAATAGAAATGCCGGTACTCACGCGGCTGGTGTTGTTATTTCAAATGAACCTTTATGGAACAAAACTCCTTTATTTAAACCTTCAGGACTTGATACTTTAGCAACTCAATACAATGGTAAATATGTTGAAGATGTGGATTTAATTAAGTTTGACTTCTTAGGTCTTAAGACCCTAACAGTTATAGAAGAAGGTTTAAAACTTATTGAAAAAAGACATGGTAAAAGAATTGACTTCCTTACAGCAGATGTTGATGACAAAGGGGTTTATGACTTAATCCAAACTGGTAATACAATTGGTTTATTCCAAATTGAATCAGATGGTATGCAAGATTTATGTAAAAGACTTAAACCAGATAATTTTGAAGATATTATTGCCGTTCTTGCTTTATATAGACCAGGGCCAATGGAGTCAGGAATGCTTGATGACTTTATCGATAGAAAACATGGTCGTGCAAAAATTGACTATTTCTACGATGAATTTGATGCACCATTACGACCTATTCTTGAGCCAACTTATGGAGTTATTGTTTACCAAGAGCAAGTTATGCAAATTGTACAAACAATTGGTGGATTTAGCCTTGGTGGTGCCGACCTTGTTCGTCGAGCTATGGGTAAAAAAATTGTTGAAGAAATGGACAGATTAAAAGGTGAGTTTGCAGATGGTGGAGTAAAAAAAGGTTATGTAAGAAGCCATTGTGAAGAACTATTCGACCTGATTGTAAAGTTTGCTGGATATGGATTTAATAAATCTCACTCAGCAGCCTATGCTCTTGTAACATTCTATACATCATATTTAAAAAGATATTATCCATCAGAATTTATGGCAGCCTTGCTTACACTTGAAAAAGATAATACTGATAAAGTTGTAAAGTATGTAGATGAAGTAAAAAGATTAAAACTAGACCTTTTCCCACCTGATATTAATAAATCAGACTTAGTATTCTCAGCAAGAAAACTAGAAGGTGAAGAAGTTGTAATGTTTGGTATGGGTGCTATTAAAGGTGCTGGAGATGTTGCAATCAACTCAATTTTAGAAGCTAGAAATGAAGATGGTGATTTTAAAGATTTATCAGATTTCATTTCAAGAATTGACGGAAGTAAAGTAAATAAAAGAGTAATAGAATCACTTACAAAATCTGGAGCATTTGATAATTTTGGATATTCAAGAAAATCTTTATTAGAACAAATTGAAAGAATCAGTGAAGCTGTTGGCGATGCTATGAAGATGAGAAAACAAGCAACGGGTTCTTTATTTGGTGACTCAGAAGAAATGACAAGATCTGAAATTGTGTTAGAGCATATGGAAGAGTATTCTTCAAAAGAAATTCTAGAATTTGAGAAAGCATCATTAGGATTCTATGTATCAGGACATCCTCTAGATGAATACAGAAGTCAATTAGACCAGATCAAATATACCTTATCATCAGAACTAGACGAAATTGCAGATGGTTCACAAGCCTTATTTGTAGGAAAAGTTGAAAGTATTGTGCAAAAGATTTCTAAAAAAGGTAACAAGTTTGGTATTGCTTCAATCATGGATTTACATGGAAATATTGAATTAATGCTTTTTGAAAATAGAATAAAAGAACTTGAAGATGATTTTGGAATTGATTTAAAAAATCCTAGTGACTCTGAACCAATTGCTTTTAAAGTAAAAGTATCTAAAGATGAGAATTTTACGAGAATGAATATCTTGAAAATCGAAAGTCTAAAAGATGCAAGAAAAGAAAAAATAAAAACTAAACAAAAAGTAGTTATTGAGCCACCAATGACTATTGCTATTCCTTTTTCTAATAAAGATATGATTATGTATAAACTTTTTGAAGTAATTGCACATAATCAAGGAAAACGAGAATTAAGACTTCTTATTAAATCAAAACTTGGCGATATTGAATTAGAAACAGGTTTTAAAGTTACAACAAATGTCGAAAATCTAATTGGACAAATAGAGGGAGCATATATAGTAGAATGAAACAAATCTTATTAACAAATGACGATGGTTTTGATGCAATTGGATTAAAAGCATTGATTGAAGCACTAAGTCCTCTTGCAAAGATAACAGTAGTAGCACCTGCAAAAAATAAATCTGCATGTGGACATTCATTAACTCTTGATAGACCATTAAGAATGGTAAACGTTGATGATGACTTCTATAAAATTGATGATGGAACACCTACTGATTGTATTTTCATTTCACTAAATAACCTTTTTAAAGAAGGGTATAAACCAGATTTAGTAATCAGTGGAATAAACATTGGTGCAAATATGGGTGAAGATGTTACTTATAGTGGAACAGCAGCCGGAGCTATGGAGGCAGTACTTCAAGGAGTACCTGCAATTGCCATATCTCAAGTTTGTAAAAGTCAATGTCATGATATAAAAAATGGCTGGGATTTTGCACTAGCAAAAAAAGTTGTTGCTGATGTTGCAAAACAAATTTTAGATGGAGAATTTCCATTACCAAAAAGAAGATTTTTAAATATTAATGTTCCTGCAATTTCTATTGAAGAGTGCAATGGAGTTAAAATTACAAAATCTGGCTTTAGGGAGTATGGGAACGATACACATAGACACTTAAACCCAAGAGGAGAAGAATTCTACTGGATTGGACTACATCCTCTTATTTGGCAAGAAAGTGCAGATAAAGACTGTGATTTTGAAGCTATTAAAGCAAACTATATCTCAATTACCCCTATAATGTTAGACTTAACTTCTTATGAAGATATTGAAACATTAAATACATGGATAGAAAAGGATAATTATTGAACTTAGAAAAAGCATTACTATCAAATATTGATAAACTTGTTGGTAGATTAAAAGATGAAGATGAATTAAAAGAAGTTTTAAAAAGAAAATTTACTAAAAAAGAATTAAAAGTTTTTATAGCTAAAGAAGAAAAAAAAGATATTGAAGAAATCAAAGCTTTAGTTAATGATGATGAAAAAAGAGTTGAAGAGATATATAAAGCTGCAATTAAAAAATTAAATCAAGAAAAAATAAAACAAGAATTGGTTAATTCAAAAAGTGTTACAGACTAGTTGTAACACTTTTTTCTTTTGAAGAAGCGAGAGAAATATCTTCTCTCATTTTTCTATTTTTATCAAAATTTACTAGAATCATACCTGCAAATTTTTTATCTTTATAAAATTCAACTCTAAATATTTTTCCATTTCTATCAATAGAATACCTTTTTAAAATTTTATTTTTACTTACCTTTACACCAGATTCGTCTTTTTTTCCTTTTTGTACAAAGCCAATAATATTTACTCTAAAATTCTCAAGAGGTTCAATCTCAAAACTTTTTTCAACATCTATTATTGAACCAAGAGTTACGGTTTTTTGTTCACCATCAATATTAATTGAAACAGTTTTTTGCTCATGATCCATATCTAAATAATCAGGTTTTAGACTTGCTAATTTCCTATTTCCATAATGAATCATGTATGTTCCATTTTTCTTAATAATTGTCATTAAAGGATTTGATGGAGTAAATTCTAAAGTTCCATCTTTTTTTATAGGAAAATATTTAAGGATATTTCTAATTTCACTTAAAGGTAATTGAATTTTTTCATCATAAAAAGAAATGTAAATATCATTATTTATAACATTTTTAACTGCCAAAGAATTTAATTCAAATTTTCTTTCAAACTCGATTCCCATAATCTTCATATATTTTTCTAGAGCAACTAAATGATAATAAGTTCTTTCATGTAAAGGAAGAACTTTACTCGCTTCATTTCCAAAAGCAGCTTTTCCATTATTAATTGCATAATAAGTTAATGTTTTTTCCATTTCCTTATCACCCATTTTAGTATGTGTATTTTTCACACTATAGTAATGTTTTGGTTTTATTAAATTCTCATTTACATAAGCACAAACTTCTTTTGATATATCTTCAAGATTTCCATATGCTTCAATATCTAAATTAGATTGGTCAATAATCGAACTTTGTCCCCATCTATTAGGAGAATGTGACCAATCAATATGTTCTTCTCTATAAAATCCACTTCCATCATGTAAGTTTAAAATAACTTTTACATCAGGTGATTTAATGTATTTCTTAATTCTTTGAATAGAAGTATAATCTGGATCATTCATTTTTAAAGCTGCAAACTTTCTATTCATATCACCAAAAGGACCACGTGAACGCTTAATAATAGAATAAAAGTTTAGATTTGGAACAACCCAAACTGAACCTTTTTTAATTTCATAATGTGTTGTAATAAGAGATGCTGCCATAAATGCACCAGGTTCATCACCTTGAATACCTCCAACAATTAAAAGAGTATTATCATCTTGAATACCTTTTTTTATAAAATCAAAATCAAAACTTTGAGTATTAGCAAATAAATTTTGAATAAAAAGTGAAATAATAAATAGTTTAAATAACTTTAACATGCCAAGGTTCATACCTTACACCGTCCTTATTGTTGATTGTATATCTCATATCGATATATTTTAATTTTCGCATTTTTAGAAATTCTTGTGTTAATGCAAATCTAGACGTGAAATTTGCATGGCCAAAGCCTTTTTTCCCAACATCAAAATCTGCAATACTATGATACGTATATGCAGGAGGAGCTAAAGATTTAGAAGCAATTGATAAGTTCCCATCAACTGAATCAATTTTGTCTAAAAATAGTTTTGTCTGCTTAATAATACTTCTTACCCCAGAAGTTAAAGTTAAAGAATCACCAACATCATCTTTCATTTTTTGATAAACATTCATTGGTTCACCTTTAAATAGATAATGTCCCGTTCTCGGTATTTTAATAATATCTTTTTTATTGATTTTTTCAGTAATTTTATTTGAAATTCTTTCACCATAAAAACCATGATATGAAGGATCATAATAAAAAATAGATTCTAAAAAATTTAATTCAGATTTTGAAAATGACTCAATTTTATTTGAATATTTTGCAATTCTTAAAATATCATCAAAACTAATTACATTAAAATTTCCATAACCTACATGAGATTGAATAAATTTTAGTTTTTTTCTAACAGAAACAAAATCATTAAAATGTTTCTCTTCTAAAAATTTATCTTTTTTTATAATTTCTTTTTTGACTTCAACTTCTATGATTTTTTTTTCATTTTTTTGTTCTTCAACTTCTATTTTCAAGACATCACTCAATTTAGTTTTTAATGTACGAGTAGGAAAGACTGGCAATTCTACTGACGTTGTTGAAGCGTTAACTGATGTTACAAGTGAAGGTAAAACTAAAGTTGTAGCTGAATATTTTAAGAAATCTCTTCTTTTCATTTGCTAACCTATAAAACCATCTTGATTTCTTTGTGTTCACCAAGTATTTTATAAATTTCTTTTCTATCATCTTCATTATGAACAATTAATTCAATAGAATAACTTTTAAATTTACCCTTTTTACTAACATTTGATTCTTTAACAGAATGTTCTCTTTCTCCGAAAATATCTTTTGAAATGTATTTAACATTAATAGTTTCAAGCATTACAATTTTATATTTCCAAGAACATGGATAATCTAATTCAAGTTTCTGCTCATTTAAATCAATCATCTAACAAAATCTCCACTTTTGCCACCACTTTTCTTTTCAAGTTGAACATCTGAAATAATCATAGACTTATCAATTGCTTTTACCATGTCATAAATAGTAAGTAATCCAACAGATACACCCGTTAAAGCTTCCATCTCAACACCAGTTTGTCCATTAAGTTTGGCAGTAACAATTAATTTAAAACCAGGTAATTCTGGTAGTTCTTCAATATCACAGTTAATTCCACTTAACAATAAAGGGTGACACATAGGTATCAAATCACTAGTTTTTTTTACACCCATAATTGCAGCAATAACTGCAGTTTGAATTACAGGTCCCTTTTTAGTACTATTATCCATAATTGCAGTAAATGCATCATTTGACATAGTGATTCTTCCTGAAGCTATAGCAACTCTAGTTGTTTCACTTTTATCAGAAACATCAACCATTTTTGGTCTGTCATTTTCATCTAAATGCGTTAAATTCAATATTTAGCCTTTTATTTTTGTTTATTATTATATCTTTTCTATAGTTAAATTGAAATTAAGTAAACTTTAAATATAATGCTACCCTAAATTTAAAAAGAAAGAGGGTGAACTTTACATGCCAGGCATTAAAGTAAAAGATAGTGAATCTTTTGACGAAGCATACAGACGTTTTAAGAAACAATGCGATAGAAATCTAATTGTTACTGAAACTAGAGCTAGAAGATTTTTTGAACCAATGACAGAGATCAGAAAAAAACAAAAAATTAACGCTAGAAAGAAAATGCTTAAGAGATTATACATGCTTAGAAGATACGAATCTAGACTGTAGACATTCGCTTAATCCAAAGAAAGGTCAGTTATTGCAACTGGCCTTTTTTTATGTCAAAAATAAAAGATATAAAAAGAAGAGAGATGAAAAACTTCAAAAAAATAAGATATCAATTATTAACACTGCTAATTATAATAACTCCTATATACTCAAATACAAACATAGAAGCCGATTACTATACTAAAGAAGGATATTGTGTTGTAAAGTCACAAATACAAAAATACATAGGCTTAAAACGTTTTAAAACGGAAGAAGACTTTAAAAATCATTGTAATGGAAAAATGATATTCAAATATAAAGAAGATAGATGTAGATGGTTTAGTATGAAAGAGATGAGATTTAATATATTAATAAGTGATGGAAAGAATAAAAAGAGAGTATTTAAAATAGGAGAAAGAATAGAGATGTGCACAAATGTAATAATAGAAGAGATAATAAAGAAAGCTAAGAATAACTAGATGCAATACACAAAGAATAAGAGATAAATAGATAAAAGAAAAATGAATATGAATAATGAAATAAAGAATAATATGTAAAAACATAAAAAAGCGGGCAAAAAAAAAGCTCTTATCCAAGCTAACAGTAAAGTTAGGATAGATAAAAGCTA